>CAZNDI010000057.1:0-7805 GCA_964571805.1 uncultured Candidatus Peribacteria bacterium | reverse complement strand
AGGGAGCTTGGATCATCCCTGGTGAAACAGCCGAGGAGACGCCTGTGCTCGTGAGGAAATCAGATGGCACCACCATTTATGCCACCCGGGACTTGGCTAGGACTCAGTATTGGGAAGAAACTTGGCATCCTGACTTGATGGTGATGGTGACAGACATGGCTCAAGCCTTTCACTTTAAACAAGTTTTCTTTGCCATCCATAAGTTAGGACTAACCGATGCTCTTAATGTGAATGTAAATTTTGGCCGAATGCTAGGGATGAGCACACGCAAGGGTAAGTTGGTTCTTTTGACGGAGCTTTTAGAAGAGGCTGAAATCAGGGCGAGAGAGCTGGTACAAGAAAAAGCGATGGAACTGTCCGAGGAGGAGAAAAATCATTTAGCCCAATTGATGAGTATCAATAGCATCAAGTACAATATTCTTTCTCAAAATAGAACGACTGACCTAAACTTTGACTGGGATAAGATGCTCAGTTTTGAGGGGAATAGTGCTCCGTATTTGATGTATACTTTGGCCCGAGCCAAATCGATTCTCAGAAAAGCAGGGGTCACGATTCCTGAAGGGGCTCAATTTGATTTAAATCTGAATTCTGATCTTGAAATGAAGGTGGCTATTCAGACCCTGATGTATCCTGAAGCTATTAAACGGGCAAAAGATGATTTTAAACCGAACCACATTGCAAATTATCTTTATGAACTGGCTTCGGATTTCAATTCTTTTTATAATGGAAATTCAATTTTACAAGCTGAATCTGAAGCCCTCAAAAACTCCCGTCTCCTTTTGACCACAGCCGTGATTAAGGTGATGGAGGATGGATTTGGGTTGTTGGGGATGAAGGTGGCGGAGAAGATGTAGGGTGCCTATCGCAATCTCCCCCAGCCCCTCTTTGTCAAGAGGGGGGCCTATTGTACACACCCCTGCACTCCAGGGGAACTCCCCCGACCCCTCCCAAGGAGGGTAGCAAAGATAGGTTTATTTCCCATAAACTTATCAAAGTAAGCCCCCCAGGGCGAACTAAACCCGAAAAACCAAACAAACTAACTCCCCTGCGATTCAGGGGCCCCCGAAAATTGTCGGAGCGAACCCATCGATGCCGCAGGCAGAGATGTAAGGTGAGCGGAGAAATTTTTGGGGAGGGACCCAGAAATGAACGTAGGCTGAAGAAGCAATCTCGATCAAGAGATTGATTCGTAAGCCGGAGTTCATTGATGGGTGGTGGCCCGGGACGGAATTGAACCATCGACGCAAAGATTTTCAGTCTTTCGCTCTACCACTGAGCTACCAGGCCACGCTATTTTCCACAAGGGCTATTCTATAGAAGATGCTTGATTCAGGCAAGAAGCTTTTCAAGTCTAAAGCGCTGCCTTCAAAAACTCCCTAAAAAGAGGATGTGGACGATTGGGCCGACTCTTAAACTCGGGATGGAACTGAGACCCCAACATGAAAGGATGATCTTTGAGTTCGACGATTTCCATCAACTCCCGATCGGGTGAAACCCCGGAGAAAACAAGACCTGCCTTCTCCAAATCTTTTTTAAACGCATTATTGAACTCGTAGCGATGACGGTGCCTTTCATCAATCCTTTCTTCTCCGTAAGCCTTATAAGCCAAGGTATCCTTCAAAACCTTACAAGGCCAAGACCCCAGCCTTTGAGTACCCCCCTTAGCCCGCTTCTCACTTTGATTGGGCATAAAATGCACCACTTTATTTTTAGCCTTAGGCGAAAATTCTTCAGACGTGGCATTTTGAATACCCGCCACATTTCGGGCAAATTCGATCGCCATCAACTGAGACCCCAAACATAAGCCCAAATAGGGCACTTTTTCCTCCCTACAATACTGAGCCACCGCAATTTTCCCTTCCGTCCCACGACTCCCAAACCCGCCAGGAACCACCACCCCATCGACCTTGTGCAATTTCTCCCACTCTTTTTTATCGGCAGCCTCAATCTTTTCTGCATCAATCCAAACAATCTTCGCCTTCCGTTGATAAAAATAACTCGCCGATTTGATCGCCTCAATCACCGACAAATACGCATCATCCAATTCATTATATTTACCGGCCAAGCCAATTTGGATCTCCTTGGTGGACGTATGAATATTCTTCACTACCTTTTCCCACTCTTTTAGGTTTGGCTTCCGGACTTTTAATTTGAGCTTATCCTGGATGGTTTTACTGATGCCATATTTTTCAAAATTGAGGGGCACCTCATAAATCGACTTCACAGTCGGAGCGGGGATGACAGCCTCGCGATCCACATCACAGAACCCAGAAATTTTCTCCAAATGACTCTTGTGAATGGCCTCATCTGCTCGCACCACAATCATGTCCGGATGAATTCCCATACTTTGCAACATTCGAACACTCAACTGAGTCGGCTTGGTCTTGAGTTCATTGGATGACTTGAGGTAGGGGAGGAGGGTCAGATGAATGAAGAGGGTATTTTCCACCCCTTCTTCGTGCCTCATCTGCCTCAAGGCCTCAATAAATGGCTGCCCTTCTATATCGCCTACTGTTCCCCCAATTTCACAGAGCATGATGTCACATTTTGATTTCCGAGCCGCCTCCCTGATCCTTCGTTTGATCTCATTGGTGATGTGCGGCACAATCTGAATGGTTCGCCCTAAATAATCACCTTTCCGTTCAGCATCCAAAACCGTCTGATAAACCTGGCCGGTCGAAAAACTACTCAATTTGGAAAGAGGGACGTCAATAAAGCGTTCATAATGCCCCAAATCCAAATCCGTTTCCGCGCCATCATCGGTCACAAACACTTCACCATGTTGGAAAGGACTCATGGTTCCGGGATCCACATTCAAATAAGGATCCAGTTTTTGAGTGAAAATCTTATAGCCCGCCGCTTTGAGGAGGTTGCCAATCGAAGAGGCCGTGATTCCTTTTCCAAGTGAGGAGCATACCCCACCTGTGACGAAAATGTATTTGGTCATAAATATTTTTTATTATACCTTAAAAAGATTTCTATTATTAACTATGCCTGTCGCAGATCGAACGCGTTCGAGTGTGTTTAAGGCTATTTTGCTTACTTTTTCTGCACCCTCATTTAAAATTATTCTCAAACCCCCCCTATCTTCTTTTAATTGCCTTCTCTTATCTTGGAAAGGCTTGAAATAGTTTTGAATCTTTTCAAGGAGTAATTTTTTGACATCACCATAGCCTACCCCTCCCTTTCGATATTTCTCAGCCATCTCCATTTGTTCTTCCGGTGAAGCAAATAACTTATAAAGAGCAAAGACATTACAAGTCTCAGGGTCCTTTGGCTCATCCACTCCTCTGGAATCAGTCACAATACCCATGACCGCTTTTTTAATTTCCGCGTCTGTCCCAAAAATCGGAATCGTGTTGTTGTAGGATTTACTCATTTTCTGACCATCGGTCCCGGGAATCAGGGCTACAGCCTCTAAAATATCAGGCTCGGGAACGGTGAAGGTTTTAACAAAATGGTGATTAAATTTGATGGCCATGTCTCGCGCCATTTCCAGATGTTGCTTTTGATCTTTCCCTACGGGTACAAGCTCTGTCTGATACATAAGAATGTCAGCCGTCATCAGATTAGGGTAATTCAAAAGTCCCAGGGTCGGAGCAATGCCTTTCGCGATTTTGTCCTTATAGCTGTGAGCCCTTTCCATCAAACCCATCGGTGTCATACAAGAAAGAATCCAGGCTAGTTCTGTAACTTCAGGAACGTCAGATTGCAGCCAAAAATGACACTTCTTGTAATCAATTCCCAGAGCTAAAAGATCCAATACGGCATCTTCAGTCAAATCTCTAAGAGAACGATTCTCAATCATCGTTGTCATCGAATGCAAATTCGCCACAAAACAAAAAAGGTCAGTGGAATCCTGGTACTCGACCATCCTTTTGATCATTCCAAAGTAATTTCCAAGATGGAGTTTACCGGAAGGCTGGATTCCAGAGAGAACTCTTTTTTTCATTGATATGTCTATAATGTATCAAGAATATCAAAGTCGGCGCGGTATGGTCAAACGAATTTCTGAATGGTAAACTTACAGGGCTTAATAAAATAAGCTTAGCAAGCTCCGCATGCTTCATAAGCTAAATGTATGGAAGAAAATACTGAAGACAAAAGAGAGTCGCAAATCAAACCCGAACTCGTGGAAGCGATTTTGAAAACCATTAAGTTTTATGATCTCTTTGATTTCCCTCTGACCCTCGAAGAGATAAAAGACTATTTGTACAAATATTTCTCCCCCCTTCACATCAAAGAGTTACGCGGCACTCTAGATTATTTGGTGGACGAGGGAAAGCTTAGCTTTCTCAAGGAGTTTTATATTCTACCAGGCCGAGAGAATACCATTGAAATCCGTAAGACTCGCAAATTCATTGCTGAAAAATTCTGGAATCGAGTCAAACTATATGGCCAATACATGAGGGCCGTCCCTTTTGTGAAGATGATTGGCGTCTGCAACAATCTAGCCCACGACAATCCCAATGAGCAATCGGACATCGACCTTTTTATTGTGGTGAAGCCAGGGCGGATGTGGCTCGCCCGTTTGGCCATCACCTTGATTCTCCAATTTTATGGCGTCAGACGCTACGGAGACAAAGTGGCTGGCCGATTTTGCCTCAGCTTCTTTGTGACAGAAAATAAACTGGATATGTCAGAACTAGAACTCAAACCTGAGGACCCTTATTTGGCTTATTGGGTTAAAAATTTGACCCCTGTCTATGGTGAAAAAACTTATGAAGCCTTTAAAGAAAAGAATGAAGCCTGGCTTAAAACCTATGGCTTAGCCTTCTCCGACGATCGAAAACGCCACATGTATCTTTACAATGAGCGAAAAACCAAGCGTTTTGCAGAGTGGATTTTTAGTGGTTGGATGGGCAACTTTTTCGAATGGGTCCTCAAAAAGACCTTCAAGCGGAAAACACTCAAGAACAAAGAGCGTCTAGGAAGTAATTCTTGTGTTGTGGTCACAGACGACATGCTCAAATTTCACAATCACGACAAGCGGAAGGAATACTATGAAGGATGGCAACAATCCTTCAGATAATCTGTCCACTAGGCATTCATCAGGGCTTCGTCTAAGGTTTCAAAGTAGGGGATGATGCTGGTCAAACCCACCAAACTAATCACATCCATCACCGCTTCACTGGCAGAGATGATCATGAGCACTCTGGCGTCCTTGCTCAAGTGGGTATGGACAGAAACAAGGTAGCCTATGCCTTTACTATTGATGAATCTTAGGCCTGAAAAATCAAAAATGAGAGTTTTTAGACCTAAATCTTCGAGAAAAGGATCCACAGTTTTTTGCAGAATTTCAATATTCATCTCGTCCAGGTCACCTGACAAATGAACCACTTTAGTCTGAGGATTAGCCGTGTCTTTTGTTTCCACCAAAAAATCGTTTGACATGATATTTTTAAATTATTTTTCTTCTTCCATTCTACCTTAAAAAAGCGTCAAATGCAATTTTTTAGTGGTGGGCCTGGTTGGAATTGAACCAACGACCAATCGGTTATGAGCCGACTGCTCTAACCACTGAGCTACAGGCCCGCGTCGCCGCTTTGCTGCAGTCTACATCAATGGCTGATCGCCATTGTCTCCGACTTTCGCAAGCGTCTCCTTCTCCCCAAAAATTTCTTCACTTACTCCACTTCGTTTCGTTCGTTCCGACAATTTTCGAGGACCCCTTTCTTTGAGTCACATTGCTGCAGTCTACGTCAATGGCTGATCGCCATTGTCTCCGACTTTCGCAAGCGTCTCCTTCTCCCCAAAAATTTCTACACTCAGCTTCACTGCGTTTCGCTGAGTTCCGACAATTTTCGGGGACCCCTTTCTTTGAGTCGCTTGCTGCTCCGCCTGAGGCGGATTCGCAAGCGTTTTCACTCCGTCAAAATTTCTTCAGTTACCTTGTTTTGCCTGCGGCTAAACTTTGGCTCCTTTCGACAATTTTTTGGAAACTACTTTCTTTGTCACTTGCTAGGCAACTGATATTCATTCTTACTTTAGCATTATCTTAAAAGAGTTTAACAAAAAAGGATTCAAAGTAAAACAGATTGAATCCTTAATCGTAAATTCTACATTTTGAGGCAAACCTATTCTTTTTCTTCAGCCTCGACCTTCACTCCAACAGTAGCCTCTACACCTTCAGCTAAATGGATTTTTACTTTATGGTCACCCACCGCTTTAAGGTGCTCAGTCATGTGCACCATTTCCTTGTTGATCTCAATTTTAGCCTCTTTTAGAATGGCTTCGGCAATGTCTTTTTCAGTAATGGAACCATAGAGCTTTTTCCCCTTGGCTTTCATTTTGAAGGTAAGGGAAACTTCAGCCAATTTTTTCATCATTTCCTGGGCCTTAGCTTTCACCTCATCAGCTTTTCTAACTCGTTCTACCATCTGCTTTTCAGCAGTCTTAAGAGAGGTAGGAGTAACAATGCTGGCAAGAGCTTGAGGAAGCAAAAAATTTCGAGCATAACCCTTTTTAACAGTGACTACGTCCCATTCATGACCCAAATTCGGAACTCTTTTTTTAAGAATGACTTTCATTGCTTTGATTAATATTAAGAAATAGTTTTGTGGTTTTCGTGAGCTCTAGCACTAGAGTTGCTTGGCAGCCCAAGTGAAAAATGTAAAAAAATTAACCCCCTCCTTAAAACTTCTATTTGCGTCCGCATACCAATCGTGAATGGTCGCAAGACGATCACTAGTGGTCGCTAAATGCTTAAACTCAGGATATTTGATCTCTTCTGAAAGGGCAGTGTAGTAAATGGGACTGTAAAGAAAGATGGCGGGCACTTCCTGACCAATGATATCTTGAACCTCCTTAAGAGTTTCTTGCCTCGCCTTGTCATCGTCTAAACGGGCTTTTTCAAGCAAGGAATCGACCACAAAGTCCCTAAACTGAGAGAGATTCAAACCCTTCTCTTTGGCCTGAGAACTATGCCAATAAGGGTAAGCGTCGAGATTATATCCTAAGTTTTGACCAAAAAGCAACAAGTCATAATCTCGTTTCGCTAATCTTTCTTCAAAAGCGGGGCTAGCCAAGACCTCAATTTGAACCTCAACCCCAATTTTTTTCCACTGTGTCTGGAGCATTTTTGCCACCTGAGCGTACGCGGGAGGACTTTGACTCGTGACCAATCTCAGCGTCAATGTTTCACCTTTTTTATTCTCCCGTGTGGGCAAATCAAGAGCTTCAGTATTTTCTTTTTCCACTCTTTCAACATCCTTACTGTCAGCCACGCTTTCTTCTCCTTCAAAAAGAATGGTGATGGCATCGATTAAAGTCTTTTTGCCTTGGGCGTCTTCACTAAAAACTTCGTAAACATTTTTTCCATTGATCAGGCTGTCGAATTTTTTTGCAGCCACATAGTCCCAGGCCGTATCACCCGGTTTAAACTTTAGCAATTTATAATCACCAATCCAGATGGCTTGACTGCCAGCTGGAGCTTTTCCTGAAATGGTGAGAGGCTCATGGGAAGTTTTCCAATCCTTTCCATTATTAGGACCCGTGATGTAAGTCACCTCTGCGGTGGGGCTTGCAACTTTTTCAGTCGTACTGAGGTCCTCCCCAGCGGCCTCTAGAGCATTTTTATTGGGAATTTGCCACTCCGTCTCAAAAAGAGCTCCATTCGCCTTTTTTACACTATATTGGTTGGCCCAATTTTCCTGGTCAATTTCAAGGAGAGGCGTATCTATAGGCTTACTTTGATCTATTTCTTTCGTGATGGCATCTTTGTTGGTTCCCAACTGTAAGCCCAGTCTAACATTAACCTCTCTAAGTTTAGAGGCTTCGTTATTGATGAAGACGGCAACATACTG
>CAZNDI010000056.1:0-7905 GCA_964571805.1 uncultured Candidatus Peribacteria bacterium | reverse complement strand
TTTCAAATTGCAGCAAGCTCACCGCTCCACGCTCTCCGCTCACCGCTTATAAAGTGGTTTCATTACACAGAATTCATACTCAAGAGCGCGTAAGGTGAGTTAATTATATTTAGGAGCGGTCCCGGTTCATGAACCAGAATTCAATCATCAAAACGATGGCCAAAAGTAAAAGTCCATCCCACCAAGTCAAAATGCGCAAGCGCTGAAAAGAAAGGCCCACGACAAGCATCACTGAAACTAAAACCCCCTGCCGGATACTGGCGTTTAAATGTACATTATGAATCTCAGTTTTATTGGCCCACCGGCGGAGCCCATAAAAAACCATCGAAAATGTGCCAGAAAGGGCGACAAAAAGACTGGCATAAAAAAGACTGAGAGAAAGATAGACCTGAGAAAAAGGACTCAGTTGATAAAGCACCACAGCAAACGAAATCCAACTCATAAAACTGGCAGCAAGCACGGCAATGAGATAATTACGGTGAATCATTCCTAAAAAATTTAAATTTTAAAGCACAGAATCTTCAGAGAAAAATTGATGACGAATTAGTGAAGATGATATCAATTTACCCCATTGTGAACCTTTTGTGAATCATGAGGAATTGAAAAAATTTAGCGCTTTTCACTTGCCTTTTCCCAAAAAACTTGAACCTAATTTTGGCTCAAGGGTGGATTAAATGAGCTGCAGAGGATATAATGAGGGCTGGTCTCTTAATTTAAACCTTATGAAAAAGTTTCTCGCCCTCTTTACCCTCACTCTAGGATTTTTTATTTCCTTTGGAAGCGCCCATGCCTCCTTCACCGATGTGAACCCTTCACACCCCTATTTTAAAGCCATAAGCTATTTGGAACAACAAGGCGTGGTTGAAGGGTATGATGATGGCACCTATCGGCCCAATGATTTTATCTCGCGTGTAGAAGCCCTTAAAATCATCTTGGAGGGTTCAGGCATCGCTGTGAATGAAACACAAAATGACGCTGGATTCATCGATGTGGCAGCCACCAGTTGGTATGCAAAATACGTCAATCAAGCCAAGGCCATGGGAATTGTAAGCGGCGATGCCGATACCGGCTTATTCCGCCCTGGAGATCAAACCAAGTTGGCAGAAAATCTTAAAATACTCTTGGAAGCGGCCGACCGAAAAGTTGAAAAACCAAACAGCAATCCTTATTTGGACGTGCCGGCCACTGCCTGGTTTGGGCCTTATTTTGGCTATGCCAAGACCCTAGCCCTATTCCCTCAATCTAGCCGGGAGAATATTCAACCAGGGAACCCCATCACCCGAGGCATGATGGCTGACTTGATGTATCAGCTCACCTTTAAACCCGAAGGCTATCAAGAGGGCGAAGCCAGTTATTATGGCCTGAACCTTCAAGGAAACGGCACAGCCAGCGGGGAACGATTTGACGCCTACGGCCTAACTGCAGCCCACCCCACCTTGCCTTTTGGCACGCTACTCAAGGTAAAAAATATAGCCAACGGCAAAGAAGTGACCGTTAAAGTCAATGACCGCGGACCTTATACAGGAGGACGCATCATCGACCTTTCTCAAGCCGCTTTTGAAGTCATTGCACCTCTATCTCAAGGGGTGGCCCATGTCTCAATTGTGCCTGCGAACGCGGAGATAAAATCAACTCCCACGGGGACGAATTGTGAGGATAAAAGCGGCATGGCTTACCTTTCTAAGACCACTTTCAAAGACATCACCTTAGACCAAGAAATTCCCAATCGCTTTTTAAACAATGAAGTTTTGACCCTGTCGGGCACCCTGTCCGGGGGTCAAAAAGAAGTGTCTGCTTTTTTGGTCGATGCCTCAAATAAACAATTTCCTTTTTATGCCCCCGCAAACGATCTTGGAAAATTTGAAGTTCAACTCTTCTTCCCTGCCTCTGGAACGTATCAACTAGGCCTTGTTCCTGGCAATGCGGGGACCAGCCCAGTACAAACCCTCAAAGTCATCCCTTCGAGCTGTCAGGATACAGCTTTAGACAAGGATCTAAAAATGCTCACAGGACTTGAGGCAAACCTCACTAAGGGAAATTTGGAACTTTCTTGGGGGGATGATCAAAACTATGAGGTGAAAAAAATCACCTTCACTCAAGGAGAAAAAAAGAAGGACTATATCCTTTATGCCAAAGACCAGTTCTTCCCTCATTATGCCGATTTTGAAGGCTGGGAAGAGGGTTTAGTTGAGGTGCAAGTTCAAGGAGGACATCTGAATAAAAACTCTATTTTAGAGGTTTCCAGTCTCCGTTGGTCGCCTCCGGCAAAACTAACCTTCAATGCCGAGCTTCATCGGGACTATACCCTAGACAAGGCTAAAGTAAAATTGCTGTCCCTCCCTCACCACCTCCAAAGCAACACGCCTGTCACGATAGAGGTAGACCCCTTGGTCAACCTCAACGAGAAAGCCTTGATCATTGTTCCCCAAGGTCAGGTCGAATCAAGCCTCATGACCAGTAAAACACACAATGCTTTGGTCAATCCTAATGGCGTGCGTATTCTTCCTTCCGGTGCCTCAGAGGTAAGCTTCAGTTATTTGCCTCAAGGGAATCAAACCTATGTTTTTGAAATCAATGATGAAGAAGGCCAAGCCGTGCTCAATCTTGCTCTTTATCCAGAGGGGCACTACCCCCTTCTCCCCAATCCGAATGACAAGGCAAATTTAAAAGACAGTGAACTCGACCAAAGCGTGACCCTTTTACGGAGCTACATGCTCAATTTGGTGAACCAAGACCGCGCTCAAAATGGACTGAGCCCTTTAAAATTAGATTCCAAATTGAGCGACTTGGCCCAACTGAAGACCGATGACATGGCAAAGCGAGACTACCTGAGTCATTGGAATCCCGAAGGCTTGACCCTCAATCAACTTCGAAAGGATTTTGGAATCAAACCTTTCGTTTCAGAAAACATTGCCTTAGATGCCACCCCGTTCTTGGCAGAATATGGCTTAATGAGCAGTGCTGCCCACCGAATGAATATTCTGAAAGAGGAGTGGAAACTGGTCGGGTTTGGAATCAGCAAAAGCCCCAAAGGTGGCTATCTGTTTGTGCAAACTTTTTCGGATGCCCCTGTTAATTTTTCAAATGTGGGTGAGCTGAGGACTCAGGTTATCAATGGACTGAACAAAGGGCGAAATACTTCTTTGTTGAGTAATGAAAACCTGAATGTCGTTTCTCAACAGTGGAGTGAAAAAATGGTGGCAGAAGATTTTTTTGGCATCACTTCGCCTGGAAATGTGAAGCTAGTTGATATCATTAGAGACACCGGTGTCAAAGAAACTCTGGGCACCTACTTGGTAGGCAACAGCAGCTTCGACTCGGCGTTAGATCAAATTCTAAGCAACCCTGCCCTAAAAGACGGCAACTGGAAAAAGGTTGGCGTGGGCATTGCCCAAGATGCAGAAGGAATCATCAAATTTACTCTCTCTTATACGGAATGACCCCTCTTGTATATCAATCAAAGCGCCTAATCCATTCCAAAGTTTTTTTGGGGTTGAGAATAGGTCTCATAATAAGATCATGAGAGGATTTTAAATCCGGACTAAGTCGATATTTACTACTAATCTGAGCAATCTCTTTTAACTCCTGAGGCGAAATATAAGGCAATTTAGATGCTCCCATATAAATACCTTTTTCTAATTTTTCGACTTCAAAATTATTCAGTTGCTTTTTTATAAAATTGAAACCCCCTATTTTGGCCACCCAATTTTCACCTAAAAAATTCATAGCGGATGGCCATCTTAAACCCCAAACTTTATTCATGGGTTTAAATTCCACTGTATTGGGGTCAACTTTAAGCTCCAAACTTTTCTTACCCGGCTTCTGCACATAACCATAAGACGCTGCTACTGCCCATTTCCTAAATTCATCTGAATTTGAAAGATTGGGCAAATCCATCATATCCGTATGCAAAAAATCAAAAAATGAGTTTTGAAGGAGTAAGTTTTGAATTTCATTGATCCTTTTTCTATCGTCGTGAGCCCTACCATCAAAATAATAGTTAGCCCTATCACCTAGGGTTAAACCTCCATAAGCCTGATCTACCGAAAGAGCATCACAGGTTTTTAAGAAGAATTTCTTTATAAAATCTTTTTTTTCAAGAGCTAAATCAAAGGGTAAAATAAAACCGCAAACGGCTTTTTCGGTATTCATAAAGGCGTGAGCAAAAATACCTAAAGTGGTGGCAGCTTTGTAAGCATCTTCGTGAGCAAAATGAAATGTGTACTCACTATATAAACCAGTCTTGGCTAATTTTTTTCTTATGGTAAGTAATTGTCTTTTTAAATTTTTTCCCGTCCATTCATGAGCCGTTCCATCAATTCTAAAACTGTTAAAATCATCACCAAAATTATCTATAAACTCATCAAGAAAGCTCTGGATTGATTTTCTTTTTTCTTCAGTTTTATAATTTTCGAAGTAAAATAAAGCAGCAAATACCACTTTTACAGACTGAAGACCTGAATTGATTTTATGAATATCTGGAGGAAATAAGGAGTTTTTCATTTCTAATTGGTTTTAAGCTTCTCCTTCTCCATAAGTGTGCTGTAGGCTGGTTTTTCTCCAATCAAAAAGCTCGTCGCTTTTGAAGAATCGTTCCACTTCAACTTTTGCTGCGTCTAAACCATCTGAAGCATGCAGAACATTAGACTGAAGGCTCATGGCCAAATCTCCCCGAATCGAACCTGGTTGAGCCTGACGAGCATTGGTGACGCCAGTCATTAAGCGGACGGTTTCAACACAATCGACCCCCTCCCAACACTGAGCGATGACAGGGGTAGACATCATGAAAGCCCTGACCCCAGGAAAGAAAGGCTTGTCAGCGATATGGGCATAATGCTCTAAGACTAGAGCTTCGGTAAGCTGCATCATTTTGTTGCCTACCATTTTGAGGCCTTTTTTTTCGAGCCGAGAAGTGACTTCCCCAATTAAACCCCGTTGTAGGGCGTCAGGCTTAAGGAGAATAAGAGTGCGTTCCATATTTTTGAGATTAATAATTATTTATATTTGAGTAATTCAGCAAAATGCCCCTCATTTTCATAAGGTCCAATCATGGCTAATTTGACTTTAGCTTCAACCAAAAGATCTTTCGCCACCCGATGAACATCCGCGGCGGTGACGGCATCGATGGATTTGAGAATTTCATCGACGGAGCGGATTCTATCGTACATCAAGGCTTGATTCCCCATCATGTGGGCATACTCTTCGGAATCTTCTAAGCGGAGTACAATTTTTCCCTTCATGAATTCTTTGGCTTTATGAAGTTCCTTTTCGTCCACTTCGGCCTCTTGAATTTTTTTATACTCTTCCATGATGGCCTCAATGGCCTGCTCCACGCGGGTGACATCAACGCCAGCGGAGGTGGAAAGGACGCCCACGTCGGAATATTCATCGGTAGAGGTGCGGATGTAGTAGCAAAGCCCCTTGGCCTCTCGCACATTCATGAACATACGAGAGCTCATATTTCCTCCCAAAATCACACTGAGCACCTTGGAGGCGTATTCATCTTTGTGTAGGGCAGGGAGACCAGGGAAACCAATGATGATGTGACCTTGCTCAGTTTTTTTATGCTGCAAAATGACCTTATTCTCGGTTTTTATCTCTTTGTAAGAAGGATAATCAAAAGCCCGTTTGCCTTCTGGGAGGGGAAAGTATTTTTGAATGAGGTCCATCACCTCTTTCTCTTCAAAATGCCCCGAGACACTGATCACAATGTTGTCGGGTGTGTAGAGAGCTTCTTTGTAATCTAAAAATTGCTGGCGGGTCAGGGTATTGATGCTTTCTTTGGTGCCAATTTGGTCCCATCCCATGGGTTGGTCGCCAAACATCAGTTTCTCAAAATCCCATCCGACTTGATACATCGGCGTGTCCTGGTACATGTTGTATTCTTCCATGATCACCCCGCGCTCTTTTTGAATTTCTTCCTCCAAAAACGTAGCTCCGGTCATCATGTCGCCGATCACATCGAAGGCGATTTCTTTTTGATGAGAGGCCAATTTGACGTAATAGCCGGCATACTCTTTGGCCGTAAAGGCATTAAAATCCCCTCCGACTCCATCGATGGCGGACGAGACTTCTGCGGCATTTTTATAGTGTTTTGCCCCTTTGAAGAACATGTGCTCCAAAAAATGTGATATCCCCTTGATTCCTGGATGTTCATAGCGAGAACCCGCCCCGACTAAGCAGAGTACGGTGAGAGATTGGGTGCCTTCAATGGGGGTGAGAATGATTCTGAGGCCGTTGGGAAGGGTGGTGAGTTGATGCATGTTTTGATTTTAGGATTCGCAGACAGTTTATAGAAAAAAGAGCGGCTACACAACGCCTCATCGATAAATCTCTCTCCGATGGCCAATTCTGTTGATTCTCATTAAATCTTCTGTCACATCGAAAATAACTCGATAATCTCCTATTCGATAGCGATACTCTCCCAGGGAAAAGTCTGTAAGCTTATCGGCAAATACCAAAGGATCTTCATGCCTGAGGTACCATTTTAACTTTTTATAAATCCTTTCCCTTAAAAAATAAGGAAGTGAATCCAGTTGTTTTTGAGCCTTGTTCATTACAATTATTTTCATTTTCCAAAAGCTTCTTCAAAGGATACAAATTCCCCTCTTTTATATTGTTCTCGGGCTTCGGCAATGCTCGCCAAATAATTGGGAGAAGAGAGGGCTTCCATATCTTCTAAAAGAGATTCCCAAAATAGAGTAGGAAGGAAAACACCGACTGTTTCACCTTGTCGGACCACATTATAATAAATCCCCTGCTCTTCAGCATTTTTGACCATTTTAGCGAATTGAGACTGAAATTGACGTGTGGAAATGATTTTTTGAGATCTTAAAAGTTTTTGTGACATGTTTGTTGTTTGATTATCAATTGAATATTAATAGTTTATCAAATGATGAATAATCTGTCAACTAATTATAAAATCACAAACCAACTTTTGTTAGGGCCCTGCGGATGGTGGAAGTCCACCCCTTTAAAACTGGCCCCCCTAAAGTGCGACGAAAATTAGTATTGGCTTCAGGGTATTCTGGCGAACAATGATTATGAAGCATTTCGGGATCTTCCCAACAAAAGGTAGGGATATAACGACCTTCATTCAACATGGGTTCCTCATCCAAAATAGTTCGATTCAATAAATCTATTTTTCGGCCTTCAAACCAACTCTGCATATAAAAATGGTAAGCCTTAAGATAGCTCATACCCTTAAAACCTTTGACTTTTTTGTAATGATGAAAAAAATCTAAGCGTCTGCCAGGGTCCCACATTAAATTATCTTCTTCCAAAGGATCCATTTCGGACACTCCATCAATTAAATACACCTGTGAGTATCTTGGCTTCCTTTCGCCAAAATTATAAATATTAGGAATCTTTTTTTTTGCAGCGAATGCCCTTCCTAAATCATCTAAGCAAAAGCTTTTTTCAAGAAGAATCAAACGTGGATCTTTTATATCTTCTTTTACAGCCATTTTTAGCCTATCAGACGTCAGAATCTTAAGAACTTCATCAAAAGTAGTCGGCTTTTCTATGTGAGCATTAAGGCCAAAAAATTCATACCGTCTTTGCTCTAGCTCGAATAATCCTTCCAATTGCAATTTATCAATAAGCTGGTGATATTCCCGGGTTTCAGCCGTCTGGATAAAAGGAGAACGAAAAGGGCTAGTGCCAGGTTCAAGAGTTTGCACGGCATTATCTCTTACAAATTGAGCCGCCTGACATAATTCAGCCAATTGGGTGAGTTGCTCCGGGGTAGCCCTCTCTAAATCTTCCTTCAAAGTTTGTAGAGCTTGATCAATTCTATTAACAGGCCCTTTTCTTCCAAACATTTTATTGAGTTAAGTAGTTTTTAAGCATACCACTAAAAAATAATTTTATCTATAATTATTTGTCTTAAAACAGTGGTTAATC
>CAZNDI010000055.1:0-7907 GCA_964571805.1 uncultured Candidatus Peribacteria bacterium | reverse complement strand
GGGGACAATTTCTAGGGTTTCAGATTGAAGGTGATCGCACACCGACCGAGCAGAGTTGAGGGAAATTCCTCGTTCAAGTGAGGGGCCTCCGCAGAGGATGGCAAGCTTCATAATTTTAGATTCTTAGATTTTTTGTCAGAATTATAGGGTTAATTTCTCTCTTTTAGAAGGGGAAAGTTTTATAGACTCGTTCAAGGTGAAGAAATTTTTTATTTTTTAGAGGTATAAGGATAACCATGTTTTAGTTGGAAGAAAGTCCAATATTTTGCTGGAGCATTCTTGCAGATTGCTTCAGCCTTCTCACTTACCCTCAACCTTTCTCACTTCCTCAAAAACTTCCCATTCCCGACAGGCCCGATGGCTTCCTCGCTATCGCGGATCTGCCTTCATTTCTTTTCCCAGTGAGATGTTATCCGCCGCGGCGGATAACCAAAAAACTGCTGGGGAGAACACCCCGAAGGGGCCACTTTGTGGCGAAGCGGTCTCAGATTTTTACCTTATTCAATATTTTACCCGCCCCAAAGGGGCCGCTTCGTGGCTCGTTTCTCCCCAGACCCCTGAGTACCCTGGAATCAGCAGTAAAAAAACTGCAAATATAGAAAAACTGAATTTATTTTTTAATACTTCTTCAAACTAAAAATGTTCTGAGCCTATAGTGATTTGCAAGAAAATTTGACTATTTTTAAAAAATACATTAAATTTTTCCACTTACCAATTAACAATAAATGTAAAATGCAGTTTAGAAGGACTCTTGATTCCCCAAAACACCCCACTCGACATGCCCTTGAGGCAGTCCTCGCAGCAGGACTGTTTCTTGAACCTGCCTGTGTTGTTCCTTTTTATGTTGATTTCCCAACGACAGAAAACTCAACTTCTTCGGGATCACCAGAGGATCCAGGGCCGACGGACGGGAATGTCCCCACAGGCTCAAGCGGGGTCGCAACAGGTGCGGGCATAACTTCCGGAGAAAGTGATTCTAGCAGCGGTAATGTGGGGGCTGAGGTTTCTGGAACTCCGCCACTAACCTGTGGAGATGAGGTGTTTAGCCCTGGAGTTGAAGATTGTGACTTTGTGGGAGGCCTGCCCCAGGGGCTTGAGGCTTCAAACTGTCAAATGGAACAAGGCTTCTTTACGGGGGTATTGACCTGTAATCCAGAAACCTGCGAGTTTGATGTCAGTGAATGTACGGGGATCTGTGGGGATGGAATCATTTCACCGGGAGAAGGCTGTGACGATTGCAATGTTTCTAATGGGGATGGCTGTGATCAAAACTGTCAGCTCGAATCCTGTGGCAATGGAGTAACTGAGGATCCCTTTGAAATGTGTGATGATGGGAATGAGGTGAATGATGATTCATGTACAAACAATTGTACTCTGGCAACGTGCGGAAATGGTGTAAAGGATCAAGGAGAGGAATGCGATCCAGTTTTGGACGAATCATGTCAATCGAACTGCACCGAGCCGGCCTCACAATGTGGGGTGGGTTGATTTAAAAAAATCATGAAAAAAAAGCTTGAAATAAAAAATAATCCCTGTAAAATCCTTAACCTCTGCAGATTCTGATTTAATGAATAATTAATAATTTGAATTCACATGACTCACGATGATTTAGAAAGTGCTCTAGAAACACAACTTTCCACTAAAAAAATTTCTGATGCTGAGTTAAAAAGGTGTCGCGATTTTTTAGCTAGAACCAGACCTAAAATAGAACTAGCACTTGATATAAGGAGGCGAAGCATTCCAGAATCACTAAGTGGTGAGATCCTAGTGGAGATATTGAGAGATAAATTGAGTCTAATTTTACTTATAAAAGTTGTGGATGATTGTGAAGATGTTGGTGAGGGAGATGGAACTGTCGTTTTAAGGAGATTGCTGATTGACGAATGGAAATTAAACCATCTGGATTCAGCTGATCATAATCCACCACTTAATGCTAAAGATTTATGTGATTACTTGAATTTAAGAGCAAATTTAATAAGAGTTCCAGAAAGAGAGCATGGAATTATTGCTGAATCTATTAGAAATGGCTTGGTCGATAGAGAAAGGGGGAATTACCTTAAAAGAATGTTGCGTAGATTAGTTTTAGATCCATCTGTAGACTCTGCCTTGAAGCAAATAATAGATTCTGAATTGAGGGATTTAAATTTTAGTAATGATGGCGCTGAGCGCCACAGAGGAATATAAATTGAGTTAAAAAATTCCAGTTTTATTTAGGAATATGTTATACTCCTTCGCCTTTATAATTTCGTATAATGCACCGTAGCCTAAATAATACTCTTTGTTTCTATGAAGTCTAAATAAGGCTATGGAGTATAATACGGAAAATTGAAATTATTTAGGCAGAGGTGTAAAATTTGGAATAAGACAAAATAAATAAAAAACTTATGTTCCCCTCCCCCACCATCTTTCGTGCTTACGACATTCGAGGCACCTACCCCGACCAGCTGAACGCCGAGGTTGCTGCATTGATTGGCAAAGGCTTTGGTACCTATTTGCGGAATAAATTGGGCTTAGAAAACCCAAAAGTGGTCGTGGGGCAAGACTGTCGGACTCATAGCATGGAGCTCTTTGAAGCTTTCGTCTCTGGGCTCCTCAGTACCGGATGTGACGTCACCAACGTCGGGATCACGCCTTCGCCCTACGTCTACTTTGTGAACACCGAAGGGAAGTTTGATGGAGGGTGCAACATCACGGCCAGTCATAATTCCAAGGAATATAATGGTTTTAAATTGATGACACAAAACGCGCATGCTGTTTTTGGGGAAGCCTTACAGGACATCTATCAACTCATCGAAAAAGGCGACTTTGCCGAAGGAAAAGGAATGCAGAAAACGGCTGAATACAGTGATTTCTATGTGCGAAAAATAAAAGAAATGTTCATCAAACCCCTCCCCTTCCCCCGTCCGCTAAAAATAGTGGTCGATACGGGCAATGGGGTGGCCGGAAAACTTTACCCCAAAGTCATCCGAGAACTTGGCGTCGACGTGGTTGAATTGTATACCGAACTGGACGGCACCTTTCCAAACCATGAAGCAGACCCCGTGGTCGAATCCAATTTAGAAGATTTGAAGAAAAAAGTCATCGAAGAAAAAGCTGACCTCGGTTTAGGGTTTGATGGTGATGGAGACCGAGTGGCCGTGATCACAGAAAAGGGAGAATTCATCACTGCCGATCGACTCCTCATGCTTTTATCAAAAGATGTGCTCACGCGTCATCCTCAAGGAAAACTTGTTTTCACTGTTTCCAATTCCCAAGCCTTGTTCAATTTAGTGAAAGATTTGGGAGGTGAGCCTATCCTCTCTAAAGTGGGGCACTCTTTTGTTGAAGATGCCATGCATCACCATGAAGCCATTTTAGGCGGAGAACAATCGGGACATTTCTTTTTGCCAGAAAACTATTATCCTTACGACGATGCCTTAGTGACAGCATGCAGGGTATTGAAAATCCTATCGTGGGCCAAAAAGCCTTTCTCCACCTTGTTTTCAGAATTCCCCAACGTTGTCGCCCTTCCGGAAATGCGACCCTACTGCCCTGATGACGTTAAATTTGAAATTTTAGAAAAAGTGGTCCGTCACTTTAAGCCTCTCTATCCAAGTGAAACCATGGATGGCATTCGAATGGATTTTGGGAAAGGAGGGTGGTGTGGTATTCGGGTCAGCAACACAAGCCCCTGCCTTTCGGTGATCATGGAAGCCCTCACCTTGGAGCATTTGAATGAAATCCAGGAGGAAGTGATGGAGCATTTAAAGCGCTACGACGAAATTGTGTGGGCGTCTTAAATTTCAAATAGACATTTTAAAATAAAATATTATAATAAAACCAATAACAAAACTAAAATGGCCAACAATAATAAAAAAATAGGAAAAGGGGTATTCAAAGTCTTGACAGGAGTGGTTGTAGGAGGGGCAATCGGATCGATTTTAGGCCTGACGCTAGCCCCAAAAAAAGGTTCTGAAACGCGTAAAGTCATTCGGGATAAATCGATGGAAATGTTTTTGGAAGGGAAGGATAAAATCAAAGAAGTTAAGAACAACGGATTCTTTAAAAAAATGCTCCTCAAAGCCCTTAAGCCTAAAAAGAAGTCTTAAGGAAGTTCTCCTTAGACCTTGCTTTAGAATTTTGCAGCGCAATTTAACCTCCAGCGTTTCATGAGTTATTTTTGGAAATCAAAGGGTTACAAAGGACTGCTCTTTTTCGTCGTTTTTCTTGGCCTGACTCCTTTTGCTCATGCTTTTGAATTGCCAAACGAGATGACCTTGAAAACGAATTTTAGAACCTGGGAGATCAAGCCGCCCAATCTAGATTTTTTAGGAGGAACCACTGAGAAAGACGATTTTTTAGGCATGGAAGTTCACCTCAATCCCGAAGATGCCGAAAAGACGGCGGGGCTGGTTTCTAAGTCTAGTCAAGAAGGCGTGGATTTGACTAAAATCAAACGCTATTTAGAAGATAAGATTTCTCCGGCCATCAATCGAGACAAAACCACCGTGACCCTTGATATGGATGCCGAAGGTCACATCACGTTTGAAGGAACCGGCTTGTATGGGCGAAAATTGGACGTGGATGCCGCGGCTACGATGATGAAATATGCCTTGGAAAATAACTTGGAATTCATAACCCTTCCTTTGATTACGGAAGCTCCGGAAGTCATCGTCAAAAGTGATAAGCTCAAAGCGATGGGGATTGTAGAATTGGTTTCTTCTGGAGAAACGGATTTTAGTGGTTCGCCGAATAATCGTATTCACAACATCAATACGGGGCTTTCTAAGTTTCAAGGGGTGGTGGTGAAACCAGGTGAAGAATTTTCCTTTGGTAGCACCATTGGCCCAGTGAACGGGAGTACGGGGTATAAAAAGGAGTTGGTGATTTTGGGAAACAAAACCGTTCCAGAATATGGAGGGGGTCTCTGTCAGGTTTCCACCACGGCGTACCGCGCCATGATCAATGCGGGTTATCCCATTTTAGACCGCAGGAATCATTCTTACATGGTCAGTTACTACAAGCCTTTGGGTTTGGATGCCACGTTTTATGAAGGGGGTCAGGACATTCGATTTTTGAATGATACCCCCCACCATATTGTGATGCAGACCTTCACACAAGACAACCATACGTATTACAATTTTTACGGGACTAAGCCCAATCGCACGGTGCAGATGATCGGCCCCTATTACTCCAACTGGCGTTCGGCCCCATCTACCAAAACGGAATACTCAAGTTCAATGGCACCTGGTGAAAAGAAAGTTTTGGGCCATGCCGTTCCGGGGGTGAATGTGACCTGGTATCGTTATGTGACTTACAATGATGAGTTTGTCACAGACCAAAAAACAGGCGAAAAGAAAAATAAAACTTTTTTAGAGACTATTTTCTCCAACTACGAAGCGCGCCCCAATTATTATATGATCGGTGGCCCTGCCCCCAGTGAGGAGGCGCCTCCTACCTAATAGGCTAAAACTAAAGGGCTGGATTGGACTTCTTTATTTTTTTGTAGTTCTTAGGATCTTTTTTGTACAAAGCCCATTCGCGCTTGGGAATGTTTGAGTTTTCGGCTAGATTTTGCATGGTCCATTTTGGTATTTCTTTTTGATGAGGCCTGCAAGGCGTGACCGATGCATTCAGTTTTTCAGAATAGAAAGTGACATAATGTGACCCACCTTTTCGATGGATTTCAATAAAGCCATTGAGACTCAGGAACTCAATGACCATTTTATAAGTCCAATTTTTCCACTCGTGACTCGTCATGCACGTGCTAATTTATTCTTTGGAAAGCGGAGGAGGCTAAAGTAACTCAAGGGAGAAAGTGTACTTTTTTTAACTTTTAGAAATTTTCCTTTTTCTGTTTTTATTGAACGCTCACTTGAGTGATTTTCCCATTGTTTGATGAGCTCTTCATTGACCCTTTTGTTGAGATGGCTGTCTGGCAGATTATTTTTTACCACCGCTTCATAGTGGCATAGAGCCGTATTAGTGATCTCATTAATCGCCTCTTCAATAGTTTCATGCTCTTGAACGATGTTAAAATCAAGACAGACCGCAATAAAACTGACCCCTTTTTTGTAGACCATGAATCGAGCCTCACAGTTTTTCTTGGTATTCATAGCGGATTATTTAACTTAAAACACCTCAAGTATAGCACTCCACCAAAATTTTATCAATGGCTCTTTATAAGCCAAAATTAAGGCTTTTTAATCAGTAGAATGCCATTGAAAGAGTCGACGTTTTGACCTTCAGTTTTTTCACCGCTTAGATTGAGGCCTTGAAGAATGAGCTTGCCTTTTTCTGTTTCCAAAATCATCTCTTCTTGAGGTCTGTTCAAAATTTCAGATTCGGCCATCAAAGTCTTTTTTAGAGCTGAGAGGTCAAACTGAAATGTCTCAGTTTCCGAAAGCGTCGGCACTTTAATGGTGATCAGGTTGCCGACCAGAGTGGTTGAATTTTGAAAGTTGGTCACGTCAACATCCGCTGCGTAATAATAGATGTCGTTGACCACGTAATCGTACCCCGTGACTCTTAGTGGTTCTACGGGAGCATCGGCATAAAAATAAAGCAGAGAACCTTGACCACTCTCATCATAGTAGCCATAAGTGAGCCCTATCCCTTCTTGAACCACACAATATGACTGGTTTAGACAGTCTGCATCCAAATTGTCCCGACCTGCGAACCAAGGGGTCAGAAGCTCCATTGAACCACTGGAATCAAGGTACTCGATTGCACTGATCAATTGCTGTCTATCCTCTTGAGAAACTTCACTATCCACGGCTTTGATGACCTTGCCACCGACCAAAAGATTATTCTTGACTAAAACGGCTTCAAGGCGATTCATCTGGCTGCTTTCTGACATCCCTAGAGCACCCCAAGGGCCAAATGAGGTCAAAATGGCTAGAAAGAAAAGAGAAATCGGAAGGACCTTGAGATTCTTCCTTTGACTGATTAAAAAATAGAGTGCGCAGGCTAAAATCCAAAGCCCTGCCAAAATGACATAATAACGATTGACCGTGAGGCCATAGTCATTCAAACGAAAGCTCACCGACCAAAAGAGCATGCCCACCATGGGGAGGATGAGGATGAAAACAAGGGTGGAAAAAAGGCTGGTCCAAGGCTGCTTTTCTTCTTTTGTGAGGGGATAAATCAAAAAGTAAGTGATCAAGGAAGCAGCACAGAAAAACAGGATCAAGCCAGTCATTAGGCTCACGGGCCATTCGCCTGTGAACAAAATTTTAGCCGTGTAACTATAAAGGATGAAGGCGTAAAGGGTGAGCAATGGGATTAGAATAAACTGAGAAAATGCCTTGAGTCCCTTGGGGTAGTCTTTCTCTTTTTCTAAAAGGGAAAAATCTTTCGGGACGCCCGCCAAAAAGAAGGTGGAGCCAATGAGACCGACCACCACGATCCACAATTGCGCGTATAAAATTTCATCAAAAGCTATACCCAGTAAAAAGTCTGCACTATAAAGGGCTAAGATTAAACCTAAATAAAGCACTCCGGTGTAAATTGCCGTAAAAAATAGTCGAATGAAGAGGGCTTTGGTGAGGTGCCAAAATCCGTTGATTTCCTTTTTCCAGAAGAATGGTGTGAAGGTGACTGCCATTAGAGCAGCAAATATATAGAGGAAGCTTCTGAGGATGAAATCAAAACCCGCTTGCGAATAATCGGTGGGTAACAAAAAATAATTGAGGATCAAAAGCCCAAAACAAGCGAGCTTGAGAAGAATGTTGTTTTTAGGGTTTCTCTCGGCATAAAATTCGAGGGCAATGAAAAGGAAAAAGCCCAGAATCGTGGTGATGAGGAGGCTGACAAGCCGCTCATTGAGCTCTGCATCCACATCAAAATTCTGAACGACTAAAACACCAGCAACTGTCCCCGTTAGGGCCATAATGAGGGAAAAAGGAAAGCGCTTGAAAACAGAGTTG
>CAZNDI010000054.1:0-7978 GCA_964571805.1 uncultured Candidatus Peribacteria bacterium | reverse complement strand
GTTTCTTCTTTTATAAACAGAGAGAAAACTCGTGGTATTTACGCTAACGTTTGCGCTTAGCCGATGTTTTCGGTCTGTATAATTATGCCCGTCAGGGCATTACAGACCGAAAATATGGGAGAGGCGGAACGGCATCCGCTATCATTCAAAAGCCGTTCCGCCGAACCGGCTAAGCGCTGTTGTGCGATGTGCTAAATTTGTTTTCCTTCTTGTTTGAATACACGTGTCGCACTTGCTTGTGCTGTTGGCATAATAAGGATGTATTCGAGATTTACACTTTTGGGTCTAGAGAGGGCAAAAACAATTGTTTCAGCAATGTCAGTTGCATAAAGTGGGGTGTAGCCTTTATACACAGATTCTGCTTTTGATTTATCACCTTTGAAACGCACGGTAGAAAACTCTGTGTCTACTGCACCTGGAGCTATATCAGTGACCCGAACACCTGTTTCAAGTAGATCGATTCGAAGTGACTTACTTATCATTTTTACAAATGCTTTTGAGCCGCAGTAGACTGAGCCTCCTTCGTAAGCTTCAATTCCTGCAATTGAACTTATATTAACGATATGTCCTTTTGTGCGTTTCAAATGTGGTATTGCAAGTTGTGCCACCCTCGTGAATGCCTTGATGTTAATGTCAATCATTCGATTGAAGTCATCCCAGTCGTAATCTTCGAAGGAGGCTTTTCCTAAGGCAAGCCCAGCGTTGTTGATGAGCGTATCGATAGTTTTATCTTCGATTTGCTTGAATATATCTTCAATGTTTTTGATTTCACTGAGATCTACTTGATAAATCAATACTTCAATTGAATATGTTTTTTCAAGTTCCGATTTGATTTGTTCAAGCCTGTCTTTCCTTCGAGCCAAGAGTATGAGGTTTTTGCCCTCTCGTGCTAAAGCCGTGGCGCATGCACTACCTATTCCTGAGCTAGCCCCTGTGATTATTGTAAACGTACTGTTTTTCATAATTACTTGTATTCAAACAATTCTAATGTAGACAAATTGAGCATTTCGCACAACGTTCGCGTGTATGCGATGTGCGTCAGCATATGGGTGGAGCGAAGCGAAACCGCATACACGCTGTTAAGTGATGTTGTTTTAATATTTTCTCCAACTTGAAATTATTTCTCTTTTCTCCCAGTCTATTTCAGAAATAAATCCTACGCCATCTTGGCACAAATCAAAACTAGGCTCAACACCCTTTATGTAGCTTAGCAAAAGGGCAAAAGCTGCGCCGTGGCCGACAAGAGCAATATTCTCTCCTGCATGTTTTTTCATTATTTTTTCAGTGCATTCTGACACTCTCTTCATGGCCGCGCGTGCAGTCTCCCATCCTTTACAACTTTCATCAGGTCTTATGAAAAAGTCTCTTACTGTATCCATGAATTCATCATATGGCATAAAGCCTGTAGAAGAGCGGTCTATCTCGACTAAACTTTCTTTTTCAAAGACAGGAATATCGAATTTGTGCGTGGCCATTTCAGCCACGGCTTTTGCTTTTGGTTCGGTGCTTGAGTAGATCGCGGATATATCTTTCCAAAATGGTTCATTCATTAAAGCTTTTGCCCGATCAATGCCTTTTTCTGAAAGCACCCATTCATCAATAGCCTGCTTTGGATCTATAACGACATCTGGATGTGTGATGAGAAATAATTTCGTCATACTAAAATATTAAAACAATTTCACTTAACGTACGCGTGTATGCGATGTTACGTTAGCAATATGGGTGGAGCGTAGCGGAACCGCATACACGCTGTTATAGGATGTTTTATTCACCGTCCATGTAGAATCTTTGTCCCCAAAATGAAATAAAATAATAATCATCAGCACAAGCATCTACTTTTGCGCCGAACGGCACCCATTTAACATTTATACATGACCCATCGCAATCGCAAGTACCTTTTGGCTTTTTGAAATTCTCGGAATCATTTCCCCGAAAGAACTGGCTTTCCATAATGTCTTCTCCATTATCAATCCAAAGCCAGGGTGCCGTGAAGGCTAAGGCAAATAGACCAATAGCAACAATGTTGATTATTATTTTTTTCATATTATTGGTTTGTTAGGTGAATAAAATTTCCTATAACGTTCGAGACTAGGCGATGTTTGACGGGTGTAAAATACGCCGAAAGGCGTACGCCCGTCAAATTTGGGAGAATGAGCGGAACGAAGTGGAGCGAATGAACCGCCTAGTCTCTGTTGTACGATGTTTTCTCGGGGCGGTTTCAGCATGGACTGAGCACAGCAGAGCATTCACCGCTACTGGTTTCATTTAGATTTGAAACTTCCCAGCCAGTTTCTTTTGCTAATTTTTTGAGCGTTTTTGGATCTACGTGAAGCCACTGAAACCAGTTTCCAATTTGGTCTTTATATTCAATCCGAATTTTTATTTCGCCAACATAACGATTTGCTGTGCGATTATTCTGCTGATATTTTTGGTGAACTTTTTCTTTTGTTTTAGTTACATCAATTGTGGTGAGGAGCAAAACACCATCTTCTTTTACGAGTTTTCTGAGAGATGAAAGTAGCCGTTTAGCACCTGCTAATGTCCCACCAATGCCAATATTGTGACCAAAAAGTAATATAGTGTCGAAAGAGTTTGTGGAAAATTTTGGATGAAAAATGTCCATTATTTTTGCTTTTTTGCTGCCACGTTCTTTGCAGGTTTTAATTGCAAATGGTGAATTGTCTATTCCCGTAATGTCATAGCCACGTTTTTGGTAGTGCAAAATGTGCCGCCCAGCTCCACAGCCTACATCCAAAATTTTTCCTTTAACATGATGAGCTACAGTTTTTTCAGTGGGGTAAAACTCTCTATTGAAATAGTCTTTTAGGCTACTTTCATCTGTATAATCATCATCACGTCGAATCTTATATGGCGTTTTGCGATCGCCTTTCCAGTAATTGTATAATGCTTTTCCAAAAATATCTTTCATATTTGTATATTAAGCCCCGAGAAAATTTCGTACAACTCGTTTCTATACGAAGTGTTTTCATAAAAATACTTAATTGAGAGGTATAGACGAAGTATTTTTCCAGCCTAGCTTAGAAGCGAGAAATTGGTAATCGATTAAATTTTAGCATTTAAATGCATAATAGAAAGAACACCTTTATCAATATTAAATTACTGGCGCCTGGGGTGAGCCAGGCGCCCGAGAAGTGCTCAGTCTTTTCCAGCCACACGAGGAGGCAGTTAAGACCGAGGGCCGATGTGAGTCGGCTCGTAAACGTTGGGGTCAGTCGTGGGCACGAAGTGGATCCACCCATCGCTGCTCGTGAGCAAGATCGAACCGTCTTTGGTCCGCATGATCTTGGCCCTCCATGGGTCTTTTCCACAAACGTGTTCCAGCCCTCCTTCTTCGCCCGTCTTTGCGACGAGTTGAAGCTTGTGGAACATACTCTCCCCCCACAGTCCCAACCAGACTTCCTGATCACTGATGATCAGGTAGGGGAGGCCTGCCGACGGCCACCACGAGCGTTGATTGCATTCCGTGGTCATGCCCCAGGTTTTCACAGTCCTTTCAGGGGCTGCTACTGCGTTGATGGAAAGGACAACTCCCAGTACCAATTCCCACATATTTCACCTTCCTTCTCTTTTATTATGTTATTAATTTTTTATTTGTCAACAAAATATTAATTATTTCTAAATTCATACATTCAATTAAACTTATTGTTTTACCCTTTGTTTTAACCCTCACCATCCAATTTTAAAAACTAGAACTCACCCTTTCCTTTAGTAAATCGAGATTAATCTTCTGTTCCGCCGAAATGAAGAGGGGATTGAGGTGGGCAAACTTTTCTGCCAATCGCTCTTGATGACTTGGTGAGATGAGGTCAATTTTATTGAACACAAAAATTTTTCGCTTATGGTTACAACCCAGTTCTGATAATATTTTTTGAACCACCTCAATCTTCCAATCCAACTCAAAATCACTCGCATCCACCACATGAAGAAGTAGGTCAGCATAAAGCGTCTCAGCGAGGGTGGATTTAAACGCCTCAATCAATTCTGGCGGTAAATCGCGTATGAATCCGATGGTGTCAGAAACGAGGACACTTTGATTTTCCCCCAAATAGACCTTCCCGATTCGACTGTCTAAGGTGGCAAAGAGTTCATTTTTCACTTTCACATTTTTATTCGTCAGGCTTGTGAGCAGGGCAGACTTTCCCGCATTGGTGTAACCGACAATCGCCACAGTTTTAAAACCCTGATCCTTTCGCTTATTCCTTTGTCCCTCCTGATTTTTGGCCACTTTTTCGAGGTCAGATTTCAATTTTTGCTCCCGGGTGCGGATGTGCCGCTTCATCACTTCAATGTTCGTTTCACCTTGACCACGAGTCCCAATCCCTCCTCCTTGACGCATCAGCTCGGCTCCCATCTTAAAAATTCTTGGCCCTAGGTGTTTGAGGCTAGCCAATTCTATTTGGAGTTTGGCTTCTTTGGTGCTGGCATGCTTTTCAAAAATCTTCAAAATCAGGTCCACTTTGTCCCACACCGTTATTTTGTCTGCTTCAAATTTAGACGTCAGGTTATACAATTGCTGTGGCTTGAGGAGGTTGTTGATGATCACAAAAGTGGCCCCCAACTCCATGGCATCGGCGAGAATTTCTTCCACCTTCCCTTTGCCGATATAAGTTTGATAGTTCGGCATTTGTTTACGCTGGATCTTCCTCACAATCACAAAGCCCCCATAGGTCACCAGGAGGGATTCGAGTTCATTCAAACGCGCCAAGCTTTCTTCGGCGGTCGTCTCGGGCGCAATGATGTCGACTAAAATAGCCTTTGGCTTCATGGGGAGTGGTGAGGAGGCTAGCCCCGAAGGGGACCTATTGGATTGGGTTAGCGATAAGCATTTGTGTTTACTAGCCACTAACCCCTGGCCGCTTAGTAAACAAGTTCAATGTCTAAATCAGATTTGGCTTGGCACTGGCAACTGAGACGTTGTCCATCGGGTAAGTCCATCATTTCTTCCGTATCTGTTTTAGGAGTGAGGTCCCCTGAGTGCACGGTGACCGCACACGTCTGACAGATGCCAGCTCCATTACAAGCAGCCACTATTTCTACCCCCTGATTCTTGAGTTGATTCATCAGAGACTCTTCAGAATTTTCATCCACTTCATAAACTTTCCCATTCACGGTAACGTTTGCCATGCTGTTTTAATTTAATATTCTAAATATAGTTTCACTTAGCTATCTTAACTCAAGAGTAAAAAAGGTTCAATCTGATTGCTTTTTATTGCTACAGGTCATCCATTCTTAAAACCTTCTCATTTGTGGTTAGTAGCTTTAACTTCGCATTTCTTATTGATACCCGGTAACTAGGGGTCCGGGGAGAAACGGCGGGTATTGAGATGGGAAAAGGTATAAAGCTGCGACCGCTTCGTGTTCTCCCCGGTGGTTTTGGTTACTTTTGCCATCAAAAGTGACAGATCACTGGGAGAAAAAACAAAACGCAATCGGCGATAGCCGGGAAGAAGTGGAGGGTGTGATTTTGGTTGGAAGTGGATTTAGAATAATTAATACCAATTTGCGTTAGAAAAATTATAGGAAGTTGGTCGCTGAACCCCTCTACAAAAGCGCTCCAGCGTTCGATGGGAAGTGAGAAGGCTGAAGCAATCTACAAGAATGCTCCAGCAAAATTATTTATAAAAAAACTTAGCGCATCAAAAAAGGGAATACCCGAAACTAAAGGGGGGAAATATTCTGATACCCTAAAATTCTATTGCATAACTTTTTTATACATGATAAAATTCATTCCGGTCGTAGATAGTACAAACCGTTTGTTACGAAACTTGTGGATCACTCCTCTGTACGTAGATAGCAAGCCTCTGGTGCTACGAACCACCTCCCTAAAATAAAAAGTCGCCACTCAATCTCAGAGTGGTTTTTTATTATCATTCTTCCATAGAGACAATACTATCCCTCATTAATGCTTTCAATTCATTGAAATCTTCTTCTGAGCCAATATCTAACAAAACTCTTGGCCAGGCTTTTCTGGGTCGACCAATTGTTGTTAAAGTTAAATTAGCTCCAAGAAACTTAACGTGAACATTTTTATAGCTGCCCAGAAGATGTTTTTCTTGAGCTAGTCCATCTAAGGCCGCTTCAATTCCACCATACGGCGTTACACACAGTGCAAGAAATATGCCAATTGCTTTTTTAGCATTTTCCCTAAGGTCTTCCATTTGTTTAATGCTGAATGGGGAATTTCCCACAAGCCATGTGATTTCCCTTCTATCATTTTCCATCTTTGCAATTAACTTTGCTTTTTCTGCATTTGAATAACCCCAACAGTCATTTGCAGGTTCTACTAATAAATCTAGTGCAAATTGTGAGGGTTCGGAGAGAGCCATTCTTTTTGCAGTTATTGACCTTCTTTTAACATATTTATTAAAATAAAGCAATCAAATTAACCTCACTTTTCCATTTTACTCCGTTCCCACCCCTCCCGAATCCACTTCTCCATGTCAGAAAAACTATATTTTAGTCGTTTAGAAGAGATAGAAATGGGGGGGTAAATTTAATTTGATTCGCTTGAAGTATTTTCTTTGAAGTATTCCCTTTAAATTGTCTGTGTATTTTTGAGGATCATAAACCTTAACCAATAGGAATAGGATAGAAGCAGAATTTTAATAGCAGAGGCTGAAGGCCTCATAAATTATCTGATTCAAGCGAATTCGCATTCTTTGACATCGACCTACTTTCTTCAAATGCCTCTCTTATTAATTTTTCAAGTTCAGAGAACTTACACTTTAAAGTGCCGGAGCCAATATGGATCGGTCCTCCATATTGAATATAATTCATTTGTAGTAATCTTCTTTTAAAAAAACTCTTCCCCTTAGCAATATACCCCTCAGGATCTTTTACCTTTATTACAAGAAATTTATTTGATTTGATTTCTCCGGTTTTTATTTCCGTTATGTCTGCCCATTTTATCAGTCCAACGCTCGCCCCAGTAGTGTTGTCAATCAGACCTTCACGATTAATGGTTAGGCCGAGCTTACTATCAAATAATTTTATTAACGCAGCAATGCCCGCATAGGTAAAAATAACCATACAAAATATGGCCACTCCTTTAAAAAACATAGGATCATATTTGGTTTGTATATCAGCATATACTTTCATAGAAAAATAGCTCCCCGCAACAAATAAAATGGATCCCAAAATCATGAGTATAATTTTAGTTTTGCTTAGAGGTATTTCGACAGAAGGGTTTGATGGCATCGTCTTAAATTTTTAAATAATAAATATCCAACGTTAAATATCAAGCTCACTTTAGTATTTCAAACTCACCCGTCTCCTTATTCTTCCTAACATTATCCCACTTAAAATAGCGCCCATCCATTGAAATATAAACACCTGGAGGCAAAGTTTGAACAAAGGCTAAGGCGCTTCCCAAATTAAAAAGAGCACAAGAGCCGTCAAATTTATAGGGAATCATGGCTCCCGTGATCACAATCGTCTTATTGAGGTTGTGCTTGGCAATGGCCTTAGCCGTTTCAGTCATCGTGTCTGTGCCATGTGTGAAAACGATCTCATCTTCCTCAATCTCCTGACATCTTAGTGCCATCGTCTCCCGATCCTCCTCCGTCATCTCTAGGCTGTCTTTAAACATGATTTTTTCGATGCTTATATCTAGCCGCGAACGGACAAACTGGAGCATTTCTGGCAAATGAGTTTCTTCTAAGTAGAGCTCTTGGCTCACAGGATCATACTCCTTATCAAATGTCCCCCCAGTAGCAAAAATTTTAATTTTCATAGATTCTAAATTTATTGCGGAAAGATTAGCATGGTTTTTTGTGGGGGACAATTTTCATCTATATTTAACCCCTCGTAACCTTCTTTTATATACTGGATATAGTCTTTGAAATTGGGGATAGATTTCCGAGTTACTTGATGTTGTGTTGATTCCAGGATATTTAGGGGTCCGGGGAGAAACGAGCGGGTAAAATATTGAATAAGGTAAAAAGCTGAGACCGCTTCG
>CAZNDI010000053.1:0-8152 GCA_964571805.1 uncultured Candidatus Peribacteria bacterium | reverse complement strand
TATTTAAGGCATCTTCTGGCTTACCAGATAATGAGAGGAGTTTCGTAATTCACAGTTGCGTGGAAACTTCAGAAATTATTGCTGGCGGTACAATTCCAGTTATTCTTGAGGAACGACTTTACGAAACCCTAACGCCAAGCGAAGGGGCGCCGAAACAAAAAATATGGAGACGTCAGCTTTATACCAAGGCACCCAATAAGAATGGTGAAACGCCTGAGGAGGTTCAACAGCGAATGATCCAATTTTGGGACACTGCAAATTTTCATCCCGAAAAGAATTACGTGATCTGCTCCCATGGCGATCCCCTATTTTTCTTGTTTCAGTATCTCGATCATCAAACCATTCACACGGATCTAAACATCAATAAGCCATTTGGTTACCAATCTAAAGGAAGTGTTCGTTTGATTGAGAAAAATGAGGACGATCTTGTGGATTGTGAATATTGGGAAAATGAGGATTTATGACTAAATCGAAGAAAAATTATTGGTGGCATTGAGGTGGGAGAGGTATATTGGTGAGCGGGAAGGATTAATTATTCTTTTTCAAAATTAACTTTTATTAAATTGCATTTAGCTATTAAAATAAAAAATTTTAATGAAAAAAGAATTTAGAAAAATTATATATACTCATGCAGTCAAATTGCATAAAGAAGATGTTTTAGAAATTATTAAAATTCTGAATGAGTGTAGTAATAATGAGAAAGTAGAATTGGAAGTTTGTATTGGTTATGGGGAGGAAACAATACCACTTAAAAGCGTAGAAGAAATACGTGATTTTAATAGTAACGAAATTTCGAATAAGTTAAAAATAAGAAGTATAATTTGGTCCGATAATGAAATTGTTAGTGGAGTTACACTAGAATTTCATTATAACTTTTGTGAATTTCAAATAAATTCAGTATATGAATCTTGGTTTTTAGGAAAACAAAAACAGTTGCAAAGTGCTTTAAAAAAATTTAGGCCTTGGTACTTTTGGCTAAAATACATAAATCCTATAATTTTTGGGTCCACCATTCTTTTAAGTGGAAAATTTGCTTTGAATGCATTTCAATTAAATAATTATAATGAAACGATAATTGGCCTATTCTTATTGTTATTAACAATTTTAATTGCTTTTTTAGATTTAAAACAAAAGATTTTCCCATACGTTCAAGTGGTTTTTAATAGCAAAAACCCAACTACTAATATTATTAGTAAAGAGAATTTTATATTATTAATTGAGCTCACAACACTAATAATTACTATATATGGATTAATAACTCAGAATTAAGAAAATTTATCTAGTACTTGAGGGACAATCACAATTAAATAAAAGTCAAACCACCAAATTAACCAACTCAGATCATGCCAAAGCCACAAAATTCTCCACCCAAAATAAACCCCCATCCCCTCAACTCCTTAACCTAAGAATATGGTAAATAATACAAGTAAAACAAAAGTCACCTGCAGCATGGCCATCTCCCTGGATGGCTTCACCGCAGGCGTCAATCAAAGCTTCGAACATCCGTTTGGAGACAATTTCGATCCCGACCTATTGCGCCGTTGGATGTTTGCTGAACCCGAAAAGCAAAAACACAAAAAAGAAATCGACGCCATTTTGGATGCCGGAGCCTTCATCATGGGCAGCAATATGTTTGGCCCCAAAGACCGCCGAGAGACACCCGAATGGAAAGGATGGTGGGGAGACAACCCTCCGTATCACGCTCCCACGTTTGTCCTTTCCCACAAAAAACGTGACCCCATTAAAATGGAAGGCGGCACCACCTTTTACTTTGTCACCGACGGCATCGAATCCGCCCTCTCTCAAGCCAAAGAAGCTGCAGGAAATCGGGACATCAAGATCAACGGAGGTGCAAACACCGTCAATCAATACCTCGCCGCTGGGCTCATCGATGAACTCTGGCTCCACATCCTCCCCGTCACCATCGGCGCCGGCACCCGACTCTTTGAAGGCGTCCCTCAACTCAAACTAGACCCCATCGAAGTCAGCGGAACCAGCCTGGTGACCCATATCCGGTACAACATCTTAAAATAGCATCTCACCTTAGACACTCTTTAGGATGCCCATCTTACTCACAACGGCTTATGAGCGGTAAGCGATAAGCGGTAAGTGGTAAGCCTATCACAGAGCGCTTGCAGCAAGCTTCCCGCTTACCACTTCTCGCTTGTGATTAAACGGAGTGGAGTGAATCGCAAGGCGCGTAAGATGAGATATTATTTCCAGCATCTTTCAAGTCAATCATCTTGCCATCGATTTTGGCAACTGGAATAATATTTGTGAAATAGCTATTCATTAAACCTAAATCAATATGGCAAAATATGTAGACGGGTTTGTACTCGTCATCCCAGAAAATAAGACTGAGGAATATAAAAAAATGGCAGAAGGCGGCCGTGACACGTGGATGAAACATGGTGCACTTGAGTACTATGAATGTCGTGGCAATGATCTTGCCCCCCAAGAAATGGGAGATATGAAGACACGTACCTTTACTGACATGGCTGGAGCAAAAAGTGATGAGACCGTTTGGTTTTCTTTTATCGTCTTTAAATCCAAAGAACATCGAGATGAAGTCAATGCGAAGGTCATGGAAGAAATGAGCAAGCAGATGGAGGAAGGCAAAGAAATGCCCATGCCTTTTGAAATGAAAAAGATGTCTTACGGTGGTTTCCAAGTTGAAGTGGAAGGATAGATCGGATTTGACTTCCTCAAACCATTTAAGCCACCCATTGTGTAAGGTGAATTACCTCTGTACCAGGACTCTTATCGACCCTGCTGAATCCGTAGCACAGAAGGACTTTTGAGTGGACTCGCCGAACCTCTCGGAATGTAAAAAATTTATCAATTTATTTGTATGACCGTCGAAGCACAAATCAAAACCTATATTGCCAGCCAACCTGAAGCCAAAGGCACGGATATGCAGGCTTTGCATCAAAACATCCTGAACATCATGCCGGGATGCAAATTGTGGTTCTTAGACGGCAAAGATGATAAAGGTAAGATTGTTTCTAATCCTAATATTGGCTATGGCACTCGAACCATAAAATATGCGGATGGGAAAACCAAAGAGTTTTATCAAATCGGTTTGAGTGCCAACACCACCGGAATCTCTGTCTATATTTTGGGCATCGAAGATAAGAAGTACTTAGCCACGAAATATGGAAAAGGGCTCGGCAAGGCGAGTGTGACGGGATATTGCATTAAGTTTAAAACGCTGAAAGATATAAAGATGGATGTCCTTGAATCAGCCATACGAGATGGGCTTGAGGCATCAGCAAACTGACCAGCTACAAGTCAAATCAGAAATCATTTCTGTCCTTCAGCCAATGCCTTCACTCGCTCCAGCGCTTTGGGATAGAGCCCTTTAAATAGCTCTTCCATTTCCGACGGCACATCAAAGGCCACAGCCAAGGTCGTAGTCCCGTCTTTTTCTGAAAGTGAATAACTCTCCTCCCCACCCGTCCACTCCTTTTCGCGCTCCCGTTTTCCCTCATCCTGCGTGTCTGCCTGGTGTCGGAGGAGCAAATATTCGCCCGGCCTCAGTCTTTCGACCAAACTCGTGACCCCATAGCCATTTTCAGCAGAAATATACTGCACCTCATTCCCCTCTTTCAACTCCCCCACCATGTAGGTCCCCGGGTCAATGAGTCCCGCCCACTCCCGAAACGTTTCGTCTTGCCACAACGTATCCCACACCTTTTGTTTAGGAGTATTAATCTCAATGGTGAATTGCATTTGTTTCATGGTTTAATTTTAGTTGAAGACTTAGATTTGGACAATAGGGTGACCTCCCCCAGCCACAAGGGGGGGCAAAATAAAGTTTATGAATAATTTATTCAACTTAATTCTAAATAAGCTGATTCAAGGGCATTCGGGGTCTGGGGTTTTTGAGCGGGTATAAAGTTGAGTTGAGGCTATAAAGATGAGTCCGCTTCAAAAACCCCAGGAGCTTTTTTGGTTACTTTTTTGGCGATACAAAAAAGTAACAGCTCACTAGGAAAAGAACTGCACGAAATCCGCGATAGCGAGCAAGGAATCGCAACAAATTCTTTAAAGCCAAGCTCTTGAAAGGGATAAGAAGTTAAGAGAGACTTCTCCATAAAGTCGAAATGAAAGGCGGGGTGAAGGGGGTGCGGGGTGAGAAGTTATTTGGACTTAGGAATAGCGGAAGAAGTGAAGATAGGAGAGATGGGAGTTTAGATACCCCCCCTTTTGCCAAAAAAACTAAATCGAGATACGATTGAACCATGAAAAAACCCACCAACACCAAAATATATAAAATGGCCTTTGCCAGAGTTTACCCCTTATACATCCAAAAGGTGGAGAAAAAAGGTCGCACCAAGGAAGAGGTCGATGAAATCATTCGCTGGCTGACCGGCTACACGCAAAAACAATTGGAGAAGCAAATCGACACCAAGGTTGATTTTGAAACCTTTTTTGCTGAGGTGCCTGAATTGAATCCCAATGTCTCAAAAATCACCGGCGTCATTTGCGGATGGCGAGTGGAGGAAATGGAAGATAATCTGATGAAAAAGATCCGTTATTTAGATAAACTGGTCGATGAACTGGCCAAAGGGAAGGTTATGGAAAAGATTTTGCGACAGTAGGGAAAAACAAGCGGCAAATACGATCGAAAAAATAAAAAATGACTAATCATAAACTCACATGAAAACTTTATTAAAACATTTCATCACCCTCAATAATAAAAAGTACGCTTATACCTTGAAGCCCGCTAGCGAAAGCACCACTTTTTTCGAATGTGAATCAGCTAATATCTTTCAGGAATTTTTAAATGAGGATATTTCTGGACTATTGATCGACCTCCCCAATCTCATTTTGGCTGAAAAAGAATATCATCAAACTCAATCTGAAATCATTCGCTTTAGAATTTCCAAAGAATCCAAAAAAACCATAGAAAAAAGAGCAATCCAAAAGGGATATAGTTCTATTTCTAGTTATTTAAGAGACCTATCCTTAGGCAATATCTAATCAAACCCTATGAACAGAGACATCGAAGCCTACAACAACGCTCAATCCCCGGAAGACCGGGAAATGTGTCATTTACTCTTCTCAGAAATCAGCCAAGCTCTGCCAGAGGCCGAGAGTAAAATCTGGCATGCTCATCCCGTGTGGTTTTTGGACGGAAATCCCGTTGTGGGATATAGCAAGCTCAAAGATTCTGTTCGATTATTATTTTGGAGTGGTCAATCGTTTGGGGAAGAGGGTTTAAAAAATGAAGGTAGTTTCAAAGCCGCTGAAATGAGGTATACCTCCGTCGATCAAATCCACCTGAAAGAACTCAGGCTTTGGCTAGAAAAAGCAAAGGAGATCCAATGGGATTATAAAAATATCGTCAAAAGAAAAGGAGTTTTGGAGAGGTTGAAATAAAGAAAAATAATCTGATATTTGATATTAAAAATATTGTAAATACGATGTTCACCCTAAAGCAAATCAAAGAAGCTCACTCCAAAGTAAAAAGTGGAGCCGATTTTCCACGCTATGTGCAAGACCTCATTAAACTAGGAATTACATCCTATGAAATCCATGTGACAGACGGCCATGCGGAATATAAAGGAAAAAATGACTATAAAATTTTTTCTGAACCAGAGCACGCCCTCCTACCTATTGCCGAAAAGAGCCACCCAGAACAACTTAAATCTGACCTGAAAATGCATCAGCAAGGTAAAACAGATTACCCTACTTTTTGCCAAGATTGTGCCCAAGCGGGCATCGAAAAATGGGCCGTCAATACAGAAAAAATGACCTGTACCTATTTCGAAAAAGCAGGAAATGAGATACTCGTGGAACGGATTCCTTCTTAATTTAAAAAAAGTTATAATGAACGAGAAATTTTTATTCACTAATTCATCAATCCTATGACAAAAATAACCGTCGAAACCACCGTCTCAGCCAACCTCAACAAAACCTGGGACTACTGGACCAAACCGGAACACATCACTCATTGGAATTTTGCCTCCGACGACTGGCAATGTCCTAGAGCCGAAAATGATGCCCGAACCGGAGGAAAATTTTCCGCCCGCATGGAGGCCAAAGATGGCAGCTTCGGCTTCGATTTTGAAGGGATTTACGACGAAGTCATCGAGCAAAAAAGAATCGCTTACCATATGGAAGACGGACGACAGGTTGAAATATTGTTTGAAGAGCTGGGCGATCAAACCAAAGTCACCGAAATGTTTGACCCTGAAACCGAAAATTCCGAAGAAATGCAACGAGGTGGTTGGCAAGCCATTTTGGATAATTTTAAGAAGCACGTCGAAGGAAATAATTAAAAAGGGTTTAGGGGGTAAAATTGGACTGAATAATAATCCAACTAAATTTTGCCCTCCTCTTTTGATCGGCGACGGAGGAAGTCTCTATAAATCCTTGCCACCCTCCACCACTTTCGATACGCTTAATTCATTAATAATCATCAAATCATGAACCCGAAAATACTTTTAACTTTAGCAATTAGCACCTTAGCGCTCAGTGGATGCAATCAAACTGAAGTGACACCTGCCCCATCCCCCGTTCCCACCACCCCACCAGCAGTTGAAACTCCTGCCGTTGAACCGGTTACCATGAAAGGAAAAATCGAAGCAGTGAGTGACCAGTGGAATATGTATAGCAATACTGAACTCGGATTTTCTATCCAATACCCTCAAAAAAACTTCCTGAACGGCAATAAAGAATATGACGTGAAGGTCGTTGAAGACGGATATGTTGTTTATCTCGATGAGGGATATAATACAGATGATATCAAACAGAAAAGGTATCTTTCGAAGCTGGAAAGAATCAGCGGAATCCCTTTTGCCATTCTTGTTAATGATATAAATACTGATGAGGAATTAGAAAGTTTCATCAAAGAACGTTATGGTAAAACCTGCAAATTAGGCAAGAAAGAAGCATCCGGGCAAGCAGGTGTTTTTAATGTTGGCATTGATGGTCTGACGATTGGAGATGATCCTGAAGGGTGTTTCGTAAACTATATCACCACAATCAAATACGCTCCGGAAAAAGGCAAGGTTGCCACCTGGGATGTCGGACAAGACGTCAACTTCTATACAAAAGATCTAGAGGCCTTGGATAAAAAAGTCTCTGACAGCTTTAAGTTTCTATAACTCAATAATCCCCTCCTCCACTCACCCCATGAAACTAAAAAATATTTTCCTCCTAGGTCTTTTTACTCTCACAATCTCCGCTTGCTCTAACTCTACTCCTGAAACATCGATCAGTCCGACGGATCAAGTCTCAGAAACACCCTCCACCGATTCTACCCTCCCTGTAGATTGGAAAACGGAACAAAACGAAAAATACGGCTTTGAGTTTAAGGATCCAAATTCATGGCTAACAGCTGAGGCCTGTTTGAATTTTGAAAAAGAGTGCGATGGAACTTTATATAAATTCGGAATTTTAAGTGGCGAGGAATTAGGAACATACATCACAGGATTACAAATTCACGTCCTGCCGACCACAGATAAGCAAAAAGTAAGTGATTTTGCCAAGAATAAAATATTTGATGGCAAATGGTTTAGTTTTCAAAAAGAAGATACGGACGGCCAAACCTATCTATTCAATGGCACCTCCGAATTTCAGGTCAAATTCATCTGGAATAAAGATAAGACCTATATCCTCAGTCCCGTCTTAGATTCTATTGATGCCACCCTAAATGAGCCAATTTTCGACCAAGTTGTCTCTGGTTTTAAAATCAATCCATAATCATACAACCTCACTAATCCCCCTCCATTCCGTCTTATGAAACAAAAAAATATCTTCCTCCTCAGCCTCTTAACTCTCATGCTCTCCGCCTGCACCAGTAACACGACTCAAGTGACCAATTTTGACGAATGTATCGCAGCTGGGAATCCCGTCATGGAAAGTTATCCAAGGCAATGTACTCATGAAGGCCAGACTTTCCAGGAGGTCATAGGCTCCGTGGGAGCTGAAACCCCCGCTGAGCAGGCTTGCACCAAAGAATTTGTACCCGTGTGCGGAGAAATTGAGGTTCAATGCATCAAAGCCCCCTGCCCCCCAATCAAAACCACCTTCCAAAATAAGTGTGAGGCAGAAAATGCCGGCGCCAAGAACATCAAAGAAGGAGCCTGTGTGGATGAAGTAGTAAACCTGCAAGGCGCCTGCCTATCATTTGACGGCAACT
>CAZNDI010000052.1:0-8262 GCA_964571805.1 uncultured Candidatus Peribacteria bacterium | reverse complement strand
ATACTATTAATCCTTAATTCCTTGATGGAGGCCTCCCTAACCCTCCGAAGGAGGGAAATATTAAGGAGATGAATACAAAACCTATCTTTCCCCCCTCCTTCGGAGGGGTCGGGGGAGGCCTCTTAGCTTCGGAGACGATCCGGGGGAGGCCTCTTAGCATCCGAGGGGGAGTTCCCCTTTCTGGAGTATTTTTAGCTCGCTTTTTAAGCGAAAATTTGTTATAATAATAGGATAAATTATTGAATTGGAGCCAAAAAATGAACGTGACCTTCCTTTCACACGACGAGAGAAAAAATAAAATGGGCTTTAAGCCTGCTTTTCTTGTAAACAACACGCCCGAAAGTCCTCGAGGAGGGCCGGTCAGTCGCGGGGAACAACCGCCAGCTCTCGAAAACCGTGAGATTCCTGGTTACCTCAATAAAGTCACCAATCAGGCAAAATTCGACGCCCTTGTTCGTGCCAAAGAGCTTTACAATGCCAGCAAAAGAAACCTCCATGGAACCCTGCATCTCAGGTATTTTGACAAAGAAGAGCAATATTTAGACATCAACGCTACGCTTGCCAATCTTGATGAACTCTTGGACAAGTCACGGGCTGTCGTTCGAAAAAAAGACAAAGTCCAACTCTTAGAAATCAAACGTGAACTGGTCAACATACTGACCAAGCAAAGTGAGCTTTATCCCGAGGGGCCTATCGGCTTACAAGAGGCTCTCGATCCCCAAGCCATCAGAAAGCACGGAGAGCTTTTATTGAATTTAGACAAAGACCAAAAAGAACGCCGTGAAGCCAAAAATACCTGGAGCTCCACTGAAATTTACAAAACGATTGGTCAAACTTACGACGATCTCGTGGCAGAAAGTTCTCAATTTGAAAGCCTCACCCGAGACCTTCAAGGTAGGCTTGATCCTGAGCATGCGGCTGAAAATAAAGCCCTTTTCATGGCCCTCATGGGAGCCGAAACCTTGGACTTCACACAAAAACCCTCCGCCAAAACCGATGGAAGTGAAGAAGGGGTAGAGCCACAAACGGAAAAAGAAATCTTAGAAGCTGCCCTCCTTCGTTTTCAAGAAGCCATGAAACAGGTCGATCAACAGGGGGGTCAGGGTAATTTAGGAGAACTTTACAATCCTTCCATCCGCCGTCTCTTGATCAGCAATTTTTATGAATCCGAAGGGGTGGCCGCCGGTGAAGAGGCGATAGGACCTCTGGGAAATGCCTGGATCCTGACTCAATTGAGCCAATCTCCCTATTTCAACAAAAATGCCCCTGCAGAAAGTGGAATGGCTCAAAAACAGGCTCTCGAAGTTGCCTTTGCGGGAGGTGAAGCCGCTCAACGATTGTCCGATCAACAAAAAGAAATAGAAGCCATCGACGATTTGATCAAGACGAGCCCCTTGTGGGAGGACATCGAAAAAAGTCCCGTGGGCATGGGGTTGGATCTTGAAGGAGAAAAGAAACTCCACGGAAGTCCTCAGGCATTTTTGGAATCCAGAAAAATGGATTTGGTAGAAGAAAATCAAGGCTATGAAGACTTTTTGATTCTGGCCCAAGATATCATCCAACACCCCTACGACGAATCCAATACGCCTCATGCTGAGCTCACTCGTCTCAATTTAGAGGGTGATGGGGGTTTGGGGTTGATTGAAAAGGGTCAATTGGACACGTCTAAAACAAAGCTCGAGAAAATGGGGATAGCTTATAATTTAGTCAAAAAGGAAAACGAAGGAGGTATTGAGGGGTCTTTTGACGCGATGGGCCTCAATTTAGACCGTACCTACAGCCTCTATGTGCGAGCCTTGGTCAGCAATCCCGACATCGATGTCAGAAATTGGGACCAACTCTTGAGCCAAAATCCAGGGAAAATGGCGGACATTTTGCAAGTCATCATTCCTCCTTCTCAACAAAAAGGAGGCCAAGAAGCTCGAACGGCCCTCATTAGTCTCCTCCGAGGCATGCAAAATCCTTCCACTGATCCTGCCATCAATCAATACAGCGCGGTGGTCACAAAAGAGGTTTCTGAAATCAAACAATTGATTTTAGAGCAAAATAGCATCACTGCCAAAAAAATCGATGTCCTCCCCAAAATTGAGGAAGCCATGAAAGGGTCAAAAGGGATCAAAGAGAATGTGATGGGGGTTTACAATAAATTGAAAAGCATGCTTTTTTCTGGCGATACTTTTGACATGGTTTTGGCAGGAACCACTTTTTTCATCCTCGGGTCTGTCATTTATAAAGGGTTTAAAAATACAGGAACATGGTGGGGTAAAGCCATTGTAGGAGCCACGGCAGTTGCGGGAGGAGGGGCCTTGTATGAGCATTTTTCGGGCAATAAACTTGGTGACTCCCTCGAAAAAGCCGGTCCCGATGCCGTAGAAGCTGCCGCCGAAGGCACCCAAGAATTGGCTGTGGTCAATGAGGGTAAAAAATGGATGAATCGTTATGAAGGAACAGACAAGGAAAAAAATGTCAGTGCCAATGAACATCTCCGGGCCGAAATTGTATTGGGAAAGGTCCCTTACCACTACGCCATGGAGTGGTATTTACTCACTTCTCAGCCCAACTACGATGTCGCCACCGAAGAGCGACTCTATCGAAAGATGGGCATCAATCCCAATGAAATTGTGAAGGACAGCGACAAGATGGCTCAAAATCGCCGCGTTCGTCATGTTTTACACGAAACTTTCGCTTATTCACTCCAATTCATTGGGGCACAAAAAAAATTCTCTCAAAATGAAACGGAGCGTTATATGGCTGAGGTTTGGATCAAACCCATTGAAGACAAAGATTTTACCCCTAGTGACCTTGTAGACAGCGCCTATCCCCGACTCTATCAAAGCTATCATGGACGTCAAACCGATCTCACTTATGGGGAGGTGATGAAGAATTATGTGGGCGTTCATTGGCTCAAAAAAGCCATCCCTCAAGAACCTTACGGTCCAGCAGTGGCTGCAGCTCAAGATGTAGGTTCAAAGCTCAAGGCAGGGGCAGGGGCCGTAGTGGATTATGTGGCTTCCACAGTGACCTCTCCTCCTGAGAACCCTGTGGGTTAAGGAGGCCTCCTAATTTCCTATAATGGCTGTATTAAGCTCGGTTTTTTCAGCATCAGAACGAACAGGGGGTTCGGGGACGGGGGTGACAAGGCTGCCTTCTTCTGGAGTTGGAGCGATAACGGGCTCCTCTTTGACAGGTTCTTTTTCGAGAAGAAGTTCATTTTGGAGTTGAAGGATACGAATTCCCAAATAGCTTTGAGCTCGACCCGTCAAATAAGTTTGAACTAGAGTTAAGAAGTCAATTTTACTAGGGTCTTCCAAATCATCTCCCAATAAAAGTAAAATTTGATTGAATTGCCCGTTCCAAGCCGCATAAATATTAATTTTATCCGCTATACCAATGGCTTTTAGGGTTTCAGCATCCACTTCTTCTTGTCTCTTTTCAGCTTCCTTTTTATCGGTTTCATCTGATTTTACTTGATCAGCCGCAATCACTTCGGCTAACTCAGGTATCAGCGGCAAGGCAGCAGCCCGAACTTCATCGGTTTCGGTGGCAACCTCTTTTGAAGTGGAAACAACCATCGCCATCAGTTCTTTGTCAGCGTTTTTAAGGGAGCTGGTTTTTTCTGAAACCAAAGCCAAAAGATCATTTTCTTCTTGTCTCAAATCAAGCACTTCCTGATATGACTCGCGCTTGGTAACTTCATCCTTAACTTGGTCCAAAATAGCGACCTGGACGTTGGAAGTTTTATATTTAGCTAAATTTTCCTTGGCTAATTCTACTTCACCCTTTTCTACCAAGGTCCGAATGTCCTGAAGATTGGACACGGCATTTTTCAAGCGGATGGTTTCTAACTCTAAAGGGTTTTGGGCCAAAGTTTCAGCAGTTTTTTGAAGGGTTTCTTTAATTTGAATTGAATTTTTATCGGTGGGCTGAGACGCTAATATTTTCTGATGAGGGACGACCAATTGTGTGATTAAGGTTTCTGAATTTCCAGGCTGATTTTCAGAAGATTTTTCAGTTAAAATTTCATGGGTCAAACTTTGGTAAGCACTAAGGGCTTCTTGGCCTTTTTCAAGCTCCCCATGCTTCAGTAGAACCATAGCCTCATTGAGTCGATTGTTTGCGATTTCAATTTTGACAGAAGCATCACTATTGTCCCCCCATTCCAGTTTAATTAACTCTTTCACTTGCTTAATCGGGTAGAGCAGATCGCCTGGTAATGTCCCCGCCATTCCAGTCAGTCGAGTCGAATCCATCTCCCGCACCTCAGTCAGATGCAATTCGTCTTTTTTGAGATTGCTTTGAACCCATTCGCTTTGTTTAAGTTCGGAGCTGGTTTCAGAAGCAGTGAGTATAGGTGTTTGACTCGCATCAAAGCTAAGCTCCAGAGTTTTATAAGGCGTCAGTAAGGTCTTTTGAATCAATTGGCCAGAGGCAGGAGCAAAAGCTGAAACATTCAAAGTGCCATTGAATACGGTCATTTCAGCAGGTTCATTTAATCTTGATTCGACCGCAAACGATGAATTGAAAGTGTTCAAAACCGCTTCTTGGGTTTGTAGAGTGAAGGCTGCATAACCATCTTCCACATTCAAGGTTTGTACCCATGCCTTCCCTTGTTCCAATGAAGTTTCAATGATGCCTTGATCTGAAAAAGCAGGGCTAAAATCCAAATGGCTGATCAATAGAGTTGTATCTTCCTCCAAACGAACCTGTGTATCATCAAAAAAATGAATCACAGCCTGGCCGCCTGCTTCAACGTGAATCCGATCTCCAACTCGAAGCTGAACTTGGCTAGTGACTTTCTCCTTTGTAAGGGTTCCTGCATGGCTAATCGAAACCGAGCCAGAAAGCGTCTCAAGATAAGAGTCATTAGAAGCCTCCACTACGGTCCCCCCCTCCACCTGAAAAAGAACGGCGGTCACTGCAATCAGCATCACTAAAGTAGAAGCGACGGCTTTTTTTAAGGCATTCAAAAAATAGGCGAAGCCGCGCAAAGGAATTTTGAAGGGCTGAGGAAGTTCTCTGATTTGAGTCATTAAACGGGTGCGAGCCTGAGTCAAAAAAGAAGCTGAAGGGCCAAAGAGGCCCGCTTTTTTGACTAAAGTTCGGAACCAACCTTCCTTTTGATCCATTTGAATTTGATGCAGTAAACGCGCTTTAGAGGCCTTGATAAAGCCCTCATTGGGGTTGATTTTAGACAGCCGATGTAGTTCCTTGTCCACGTTGTCCATGATCGAGTTAGGGTTTCACTATTTATAACGTAAGAATGGCCATTTTGTTTCAAAAATCTTCCTTTTTTTCACCGAGTAGGCTGCGCAGTTTTTCCAAGGCTCTAAACTGAAGCGTTCTGACGGCTCCTTCCGTTTTCCCAATTACCTTTGCGATGACTGAATTTTCTTCTTCATTGATATATTTTAAAACAATCACTTGTTGATAATTTTCCGGCAATTTGTGGATGGCTTTTCGAAGTTTCAGTTGATTCAATTTAACGTTGAGCTGGTAAGACGGGCTGGCATCGCTTTTGGTGTCGGCAACATTTTCATCGATTTCGGAACTCACCTCATGTTTACGGTAGTAGTCACAGATTAAATTATGGGCAATTTTAAAAACCCAAGCTGAAAAAGGGTAGGCACCTTGCTTATATTTGGACAAATTTTGCCAGGCTTTCAAGAAGGTCTCTTCCGTCAAATCCTCCGCAATCTGCTGTTCGACACGGCAATAGATGTAGCGATAAATAGGTTTTACCAAGGCATCGTAAATCTGACCGAAGGCATCGGCGTCTCCATTTTTAGCCAAATCCACTAAGGGCCCTAAGTCTTTTGTCGAACTATTTTTTGCCACAAATTGAAGTTATAGATATTGTTTATAACACCTTTTTTATTTATTCGCAAGTCCTTGATCTCTCCGGCCGTCCTCATTCCCACTCAATTGTTCCTGGAGGTTTATGGGTGAGGTCATAAAAAATATGGGTGAGGCCGGGGTGGGCGACAATTTTTTCTGTGAGCTTTTCAAGGGTGACAGCATCAATTTTAGCAAAACTGGCTGTCATGGCTTCTGTTGAAACTATCGGACGAAGCACAATCGATTCCTGAGCTTCCATCGTGCTCACTGGCACCAATACGACTGGGAATTGCCAAATGTCATAGGTGTAAGGGGCCTCGGCCATCACACCAGTCACAGCATGATCTACCCTTTGTAGGAGTTCCACGCGCTCGGCGCTCGTGTCGGCTAATTTAAGGTTAAAGTGACCCATTTCTCCCTTCAACACTAGCATGACCCGGTTGATCTGCGGAAAGTTATTGGTCAGGGCGGTAGAAATTTGTTCCAACGTATCCCACTCTCTTAGAGTCGTGAATAGGGCGACGGGATGAGCATAAGTACGCTCATCGCCTTGCACCCCCACTGACTTGCAAGGGAGGACTTTGGCCACTATTTCTAGTCCAGCAAAGCGGCTTCGAATAAAATCGGTTATGGCGTCACTCAAAGGTTCAAAATCTTCATGCCTTTCCACTTCCGCATGATCCGTACAAAGGAGTCTTACTCCCAAGCCGGGTCCAGGAAAAGGATGACGCCACACTAAAGCGTGAGGAAGGCCCAATTCTTCACCCAATTCTCGCACTTCATCTTTATAAAGTTCCGCAATGGGTTCAATCACTCTCCCTGCGGCAATCATTTCTTGAACCAGATCCACTCGATTATGATGGGTTTTGATTTTGTCCGCATTTTTTGTTCCGCCGCTTTCAATGGTATCCGGATAAATGGTACCCTGACCCATGATCCACTCCTCGGCGTTGAGGCCCAATTCTTCGGCCACGGACTCTTTCACTTCCCAAAAGAGCTCTCCAATGATCTTTCGTTTGGCTTCGGGCTCAGACACTCCTTTCAATCGCTCTAAAAACAGGTCTTTTTTATCGGCCACATGAAGATTATTGAAGCCCGCTGCATTCAAAGCTTTTTTAACTTTTTCTGCTTCTTGATAACGCATGAGGCCGGTGTCCACGAGCATGCCATAAACCCTTTCTGGTCCCAAAGCTTTTTCTAGCAAAGCGAAACAAACGGTAGAATCAACGCCTCCCGAAACCAGCAGAAATACTTTTTTATCTCCCACTTTCTCTTTGATTTTCTCCATTTCATCCTGAATGAACTGTTTCATATTCCAATCCCGCTCTGCTTTGCAGAGTTTTAAAAAGTTGTCCAACAATTTCATCCCTTCTTGGCTGTGGGTCACTTCGGCGTGAAACTGAATGCCATAATGATTCTTCTCAACATTGCCGACCACAGCTGTGGGGCAATCTTCTGTCGAAGCCAGAATTTCAAATCCTTCTGCCAACGTTTGAACGGTGTCAAAATGGGACATCCAAATACGAGAAGAAGGAGAGAGGCCTTCCAAAATCCCAATCGGGTTTTTGACTTCCAATTGAGCCAAGCCATATTCCCGAGTTTGCCCCTTGCTCACCGTTCCCCCCAACACATGTTGCATCAATTGATGTCCATAGCAAACGGCCAAAATAGGCAGTTTGAGGTCAAAAATCCCACGGTCACATTGAGGAGCCTTTGGGTCATTCACGGAATCAGGCCCTCCCGAAAGGATGATGCCTTTGTAGTCTACGAGCTTAGAGGCGGGGGTTTCATTGTCTAAAATCACACTGTGCACACCCAAACGTCTGATCCGGTTCGCAATCAGATGAGCATATTGGCCTCCAAAGTCTAAGACAGCAATGGTATTCATTTGTAAAAATTTGCATTTTAAAGGTTGAAATCAATTTTAGTTTAGCATTTAACCCTTTTTATTAAAATGTTCATAGATTTCCAACGTTTCTTTAGCTGTTTTTTCCCAACTAAAATCATCCTTCCGTTTTAGGCCATTCTCCACCAGTTTTTTCTGAAGACCCGGCATATTTAAGAATTCATGCAAGCCCAAACCAAAGGTATCTTCGTCGGTTGCATCCACATAAAACGCGGCTTCCCCCGCCACTTCATGGTTCACGGGAATGTCCGAAACGACCAAGGGGAGGCTATAATTCATGGCCTCCACCAGGGGCAAGTTGAATCCTTCATAGCTCGAGGCATGGACCAGGGCAGTGGCTTTTTTATAGAGAGCTGCTAATTCCTGATCACTAAGAGGGTCAGTAAAAATAATTCGTCCCTTTGGCTTCATGGGGATGTGGCCCGCAATTTTTTCCGTAAATTCGTCCGTCACAAATTGTTCCAAACCCAAGTTTTTTCCATTCACCAAAATGAGGTCAATGGGGTAGTGATTGGCCACAA
>CAZNDI010000051.1:0-8414 GCA_964571805.1 uncultured Candidatus Peribacteria bacterium | reverse complement strand
AAGACTACAATCGTGAAGGCAAAAATCACATTCATGAAAGAAAAGAACATTGCGAAAACTAAATATTGCAGCGCAACGTCTGCTCCATGCGTAAAGCCATTTCCGCTCACAAATTCATCCTTCGAAATCAACTGAATGATCGGAACAGCCAAAATAAAACCCCCCACCATGATTGGCATCGAAATAGCCAACAAAAAGTCGAAAGCGTATTGAATCACTTGCCTTACCTTTTCCTTTCCTTCCTCCAAAAAACGCGTCATCACCGGCATGACCGAGTTCATAAAATAAATGGGGATGATCACGAGCATTTCTAAAAATCTTAAACCTATTCCATACAGCCCCGCCTCTGTATCACTGCATAACGCTTGCAAACACACTTCTTTGTTGGCCAAAATTTCGGTGTGAGGCAAGATTCTGTATAGGAGGATGGTGTCCAATCTAAAATATATTCCACTTAGAACCAAGGCCACTCCGTAAGGGAGGCTGGTCCAAAAAATCTCTTTCCAAAATTTAAAATCGAAGCGATACCGGATTTTTGTATAACGAGAAACATAGTAAAAGGTCATGACAAACATCACCAAATTGCCCAATACTCCTGACCAGATGAGATGTTCAAAGCCTGTGACCTTGTCGCCTACAAAAAGATAATAAACGACCAAAGCAATGTAGCCGACGCTAACCATTTTTCCCACGACCAGCCCAATAGTGGTGTATTGCATTTTTAAATGAACTTGTAGCACGGTGCTGATGGTCCCATTCAAAAGGGTGAAAAGTGTGGCCAGAGTTCCAATGAGTACCCCCATAGGAACGAGCGTTCCTTGATATTCTGGCACTAAGAAAATGGCAATGGCGGCGAGTCCCATCGTTAAAATCACCAAAAGCGTCCGGAGGCCCAAGACATTTCCCAAAATTTCAGGAATTTTTGACTGGTCCTTACTCATTTCCTTGACGGTGATGGTATAAATACCAAAATCTGCAGCGATGCCAAAAAAGGCTAAAAAATTGTAAGCTGCAGTATAATCCCCGTAGCCTGCTGTGCCCAGGTACCCCGAAATCATCTTCACCACAAAAATTGATAAAATCGCCGTGACGATTTTTCCCCCAAACTGAACTGCAGTGTTTTCTAAGATTTTTCTGGCTGTACTCATTTTAAAGCGGTAAGCCCCAAAGGGGACCCGTTGGGTCGGTAAGCGGTAAGCCCCAAAGGGGACCCTTTGGGTCGGTAAGCAAAGGCATTTTAGCTCCACGCTCTTCGCTCCACGCTCTCCGCTCTTTAATAATCTTCGAGAATTATACCTTGTTCATCACTAAAAAGACGGGGCTTTTTATATTGACAAAAAATAAAAAATATAGTAATTTATCTCTCCACAGTTTGCTAAACTAATACCAAAACAGAAAGAAAAACACTTTAATCTTATCATTTTATTATGCGATTTAAGCTTCTTTCTGTATTTTTTGCCCTTCAGTTGGCCTCCTTCACACTTTGGAGCACCGTTTTTTCTGACCCCGCTCCTCAGAAAGATGAGCTTGTGACCCAAGACGAAAGTTTTGCTCATTCTGCACTAGAGCTTGCTTCTGCCTCCCTCACTGAAGCCTCAGCGAATGAAATTGAATCCCAAGAGGTTATTCCTGAGCCAGTTCCCGAAGCCCCTCTTTATCTTCCCAACTTCACCACCACGCATGCTTCTCAAGCAGATGAGTTGATCAATCCTATCCAAAAAAATCAACTTGCCGAAGTCCTTAGCGTCTTGCCTGCAGCCCATGTCGCTGCTTTAAAGACGGTCACGCTCGACTATGACCCTCAGGCTCATCGGGGGCTTGGAGGCGGGTCCATGATCATCCTCAGAGCTGTGGACATGGCCTCAGAAGAATTCATCGCTGTTTTTATTCATGAATTGGCTCACAATGTTGATTACGCTTATTTGCCTCCTTCAGAAGAAAAAACAAAATCTGCCTTCTTAGACGGCCAAATGCCCCTTTATGAAACGGATCCCAGTTTAGACTTCTATCGTATTTCTTGGTTTGCTCATAATTTTCGAAAGCCTGAAGCCGCTACGGCTGATTTTGTTTCTGGTTACGCCATGAGTGACCCCTTCGAAGACTTTGCCGAAACCTATGCCTACTATGTGCTTCATAACGAGGATTTTAAAATTCTCACACAGACTTCGGACGCGCTTTTGGCTAAATATAATTTCATGAAAAACCAGGTCTTCTCGGGCCAAGAATTTGAATCACAAAATACAAATGTCGCCTTGGATCAACGTCCTTGGGATGTGACCGTATTGCCTTATGATTTGAATGAATTTATGGGGTAGGTGAAGCTTCCCATCAATTTAATAGCGAATGTTGAATTCCTCAAATTCCCCTGTATAGCCGAGTTTTTCGACCTCGATTTTTTCCACCTGGCTTGTACTAGGGCCGCTGTAACACCAATCGACCAAGCCATTCACCTTATTTTCGGGTCCTTCGGCCACCACGGTCACCGAGCCATCGCTTTCATTGGCAACATACCCATAAACATCCCCCAATTCCTCGGCTTTCTGAACCGTTTGAGCCCGAAAGTAAACCCCTTGAACCTTGCCGATGATTTTTAATCTAATGCCTATCATTCTTAATTCAAGTGGTAAGTGTGTAAGTGTTTAATTGGTAAGTTTGTAGCTTGTAACTTTGTAACTGGTAAGTTTGTAGCTGGTACTTATCATAGTTACAAGTTACACACTTACACACTGCTTTTTTTAATAAATAGGATGAAGTAATAAATCAAATAAAGCATCACGGTGTAGCTCACAATATTCAGCAACATGACCGGTTCGCCCAAATGCTTGAAGACCGTGTGGATGATGGCGAACGGGGAGCGGACGATATCCCAGCTGTTGAATCTGGCGACGAGGCCTAACATCACGCCTAGGCTTGTCAAAGGGATCATGAAAAGGGGAAAGAGTCGGCTCACGGTTTTATTAAAAAGCATTCGAAGCACGCGGGTCATTTGTCTTAAGGCATAATAAAAGGTGGGCACGCCAATCAAAGCATAAGTGAAGAAAATCGGTACGATATAGGCTTGATCTTTGCAAATCCGGAGGAAGCCCGGGTGCTCACAATAATCAACCAAATGCCTTATGTCTGCAATCAAGTAGGCGGTGTTGGGGAAAAAGAAAAACCAGATTAAAAATAGGCCTAAAAAAGAAATTTGGCCCATCAAACCAAGCGTGGCCCACTTTTTATGAGGGTACATTTGGCTCATTTTGTAGACGATGAGGCAGGGCAAGAGCGAGAGGATGATGTTCCATCCAACGACGACGAGTTGATAATCGTTGAGGCGGAGGCTGAGGAGGAAGTCCATTTTTCTTAAGGGTTTGTAGCTAAGCGTTAAAATTTGTCCTAACAAGTTTTCATTTAAAATCTTACCACAAAATTCCCCCCAAATGTCACTCGTGGCCTCCACCATTACTCATTTCACCGTCACACTCTTCGCCAAATTCCTCGATTCTCTTTTTCACAGGCTGATTTTACATCGATCCGGAATGTGCGTTTCAAAGTTCAGCGGAGGAGTTTTATAGGTTAACCAGCCACGCCAGAAAATCATCAATGTTCTGCACACTTAACGTGCGACTCAGAGGTTGAGAAACTTCTGACAAAGTGATGAGTTGGCCTGGTTGAACATGAATTTTATCGTATTCGCTGAGCAGGCTCATGGGTTCACCCATTTTCATTCGAGGGGTTTTGGTAGCCTTGATTTCAACTGGATAAAGCCTTTGGCCCTTTTCAACTAAAAGGTCTATTTCCAGACCCGCGTAAGTGCGATAAAAATAAAGTGAAGGTCTTTTTCCTGCATGCAGTTGGGCTTTCACAGCTTCTGCGACGACAAAATTTTCATAGAGAGCACCGGCCATTGGGCTTTCAAAATCCACTTTTTCTATCGAAAGCAGATAGCCCAGAAGGCCAAGATCCAGAAAATAAATTTTGGGGCTTTTGGTGATGCGCTTGCCCAGATTGCGGTAATAGGGTGGCAGCAAATAGATCAGCCGGCTGGCCTCCAGAATCGAAACCCAGTTTTTGAGGGTGGGCACCGTGACACCGGCTTCAACGGATAGGGAATTGAGATTTAAAATTTGCCCCGCCCGTCCGGCCAGTAGTTTTAAGAAGTTCTGAAATTCGCGAAGGTGTCCGATGTTATAAATCGAGCGTATATCGCGTTCGAGGTAGGTCTGCAGATATGAACCATACCAAGCGTCGCGCTCAATGGTAGTGTCCAGAGCAGGTTCAGGGTATGAGCCCCGCAGGATTGCGTGAGTGAAAAAATCGGCCGGCGTTTTATAGTGGGGGTCGGAATTCAGGGCCTGTTTTAGTTCGGGATGAGAAAAGGGCAATAGTTCAGTAACGGCCACCCGCCCTGCTAAACTGTCTCCGATAGTCTTCATCATGCTGAACTGCTGTGAACCAGTCAGAATAAACCTCCCCCTTTTAGAGCGATCTTCGTCAATCAGAATTTTGAGATAGTCAGTGAGGTGGGGCACGTATTGTATTTCATCAAGGATGACTTTTTCACCCAGTGATTCCAGAAAAAACCGCGGATCGCGCAAGGCCGTTTCCCGTTTCACAGGATCATCAAAAGTGACGTACTGATACTCCGGGCTGAAGAGTTTTTTTAGCAAGGTTGACTTGCCTGATTGGCGGGGTCCTGTCACCACCACGGCAGGGAACTGGGTGACCAGGCTTTTGAGCGTTTTTTCAAGCTGCCGAGGGGTAAAATCAATTGAAATATTTTTCATAGTCCCAGTATACAATATTTAAAGTATGAATACAAGAATATTTATACTTATACTTTAAATATTGCATCTTACGCAAGACTCTACAGTTAATTTACATTTTTGAATCTATATCCTCAAAACCCCGCTATTCTTAAAAAGTTTTTAAATAATTGCCGTCCCACTTGAGTGTATTCAATGTGTATGGCTTTAAAGTTAGCTCGGAGTTGCTCTTTGTCGAGTCTAAGAAGGTCAGGATCTTTACTGATCCACATCTCAAACATTTCTGGCGTTAGTTCAAAGTGGCATTGTATGCCATAAGCATTATTGGCCACTTTTAAGATTTGATTTTTGCAAAATTGCCCGACGGCTAGGAGTGTCATTTCTTCAGTAATTTCCACAGTCTCGCCGTGAAGGTGAAAAACCTTGAACGAGCTGTCGAGGCCTTCAAATAGAGGATCTTTTCTGCCTTCATCAGTGAGTTCGACACGAAAGTTTTTGCCTTCGGGGTCAATCAATCCTACTTCTTTAGTGGGACTTTTTACAACTTTCCCACCCGCTGCTTTTACGAGAGTTTGAAGGCCGAGACAAATGCCGAGATAGGGAATATCTGCTGTAATCACTTCACTAATCCTAGATAGTTCATTTTCCATCTTCTCATTTTCATCATTGGCACTGTCTGGGCCTCCCAATACCACGACCGCTCCATAATTTTCTACAGGAGGGAGGTTTTGACCCTGATCGAGGTCGATAGTGGTGTATCCAATGCCATGTTCTTTCAGTATTTCCTCCAGAAGACCTGGGCCTTCGTGAGTTATGTTTTTGATGATCAGTATTTTTTTATTCATATTTTCGTCTAATTTATAAAGTTAGCGGAGGGTAAATGAGAAATTTGACCGCTAAAAATTATTTATGTTATAAACGTCCTTCACCTTGTCAACAACTATTCCATCTTTTATTTTTATGGTTCGTTTACCTCATATTTACCTTCTTTATCTAGAATTGACTTTATCTCTTCGATATCTTTCCAAACGTAAGACGAATCATTTCTGCTTATGAAAATACGCTCATCACTAACTTCGATCTCTAAATCCCACCAGCCTTGTTGGGTATTTTCAACAGTATCTAAATGGCAAGAAAATACGCCATTTTCTTCTTTCGAAAAATCTAGTTTAGGATGCTTCTTCAAAACAGCAACAATTTTTTTCTTTAAAAAATCATCTATTGGTTTTTCTGTTGTAACTTGGTATTCGTATGACATAAATAAAAATAAAAAATATTTCCGATAACGTTCCGGCATATACGATGTTTACCACTGGTATAATATCCAGAAGGCTCACCAGCGGCAAATATGGGCGAAACGACGACTGAAAGGTGGAGTGTAGCCGTATATGCCGTGTTATATGATGTACATGTTTTCCTTTAATTTCTGAAAGAAATTGCTCTTACAAAAAGATCCGATTTTGTTTTTCTTTTGGGCAGAAGGGCAGAGGGGAACAAAAGGGGTGAATGCCCGAGCCCCAAAAACCTAATCATTGAAGTAGTTTTTAATTTCTTCTAATGTTTCTTTTAATGAATCTTTAATTGTTTTGAACTCATCCTCATTCAGTTGAAGTATATATTTTTCAAATTCTTCTTTTTTTGTGGTTTTTATTTTTTTGGAAGCTTTTAATATAGCTACTTTATCTTCTCCGAATTTTTCCGATAAAAAATCATTAAGTGATTTGTCTGCTGGAATGATACTTCTTTCAAATTTCTCTGCATTTTCTAGGAAGTCATTGCTATCTAAATATTTCCAAATGTTATCTGGCAATAGTTCATCAAGAGTGAAATCAATTCCAACTTTCTGTAGAATGTTTTTTAGAGGATTATTTGGTTTGATGTAGCCATTTTTTACCTTTATGTTAGTATTTCGTTTTTCACTGATTTTTTTAACGGCCGCCCTTCCTGCCGCATCTTTGTCAAAAAGGCCATAGATCTTGTGATCTGAATCAAATGATTTTGCAATAATGCTGCTGGCCAGGGGATCTGAACCTCCAGCTTCTTTTATATTAAAATCTAGAGTATCTCCAAATGTTTTTTTAAAGACTTTTTCTTCCAGATTTCCTTCGACAAATAGGGTTGGGCCATCGACCTTTTCAAGCATTTCTTTTTCTTTGATAAACGCTGACTCCTTCTCTTTTAACTCTTTTGCATATTTTGCACGAATGAGGGAAGTTCCTAGGTCTTCCTCAATTGCAGATTTTGTGGTTCCAAAATCAAATGTATGCCTATCAACATCAAATAGACTAATAGTTGAAAAATCCTTGTGTTCTTTGTTACTAATTTTTTTAACATGGTATAGATTAGCTTTCCTATCTTCTGGGTTAACATCTGAACCGTCGTAAATGGACAAAAATTCTTCCGAATGAGTAGTTATAAAAATTTGCTTATCTTTTGAGAATGTCTCCTTTAGATTTTTGGCTAGTTCTTGTTGATTTTTGTATTCTGAAGAATTTTCCGGCTCTTCAAATCCCCAAAGAAAATATTTTTTTCCTTTTTGAATTGAGTCTAAGAAATTTAAAATTTGAGGAATAAATCTAGCTTGAATACCATCACCTCTTAATTTTAGGGAAATGTTTTTTTCATTACCTGTACCAATATCAAAACTCTCGAAAAATTCACGGAGATCATTGCTTACTCTAAATTCAGAAATTAAGAATTTTGAAGAATTAAATAGGGATGCAGAAAAATTATTAATCTCTTCTTCTAGGGCTTTAATGGAATTTTTTAATTTTGAAGTACTCTTAATTTTATTATCAATAACTTGTATTTCAGAGTTTCTCCACGTTTCATTCTTTAAATTTTTTTTCAATTCTGATCTTATGGATTTTCTTTTAAGTGAAGTTTCCCAGTTTTCGATTATTTTTTTTTGCTTTTCTAAACCTTCAAGTGAATTCTCCTCATTGTGCATGAGAAGAAGTATAGTTTTACCATATAAATATGAGAAAAAAGATTCTTCCTTTATCGCTGGCACATATTGAAAAGAAAGAGATCTATTTAAAAAACCTGAAAATTTAACTCGATAGTTCCACTCTCTTTTTTTAGCTTGTTCTTCAACTTGTTCCTTTTTACTTGTGGTAAGTTGCTCAAAATTTTCAGGTAAAAATAGTTTATAAACATCCTTATTTTTTTCTGGAATAGAATCTATCCTGATTGTTTTTTTAATGTTTTTCAACTTGAACTCATACCAATAATTTCTAAATCCATTTACATAATAAAATTTGGAGATTGAAAATTTTGTTGGCAAAAATTTATCTCTATTGTTGTCCCATGAAATATCAAAATCTATTTTAATTTTGACCACTCTGTTTCCAGTATTTCTTTTATTAATGTTCAGGTCATTTGGATGGAAGAATTTTTTACCTTTTCCAATCTCGTCATTGAAAAATAGATTAAGCGCTCTTAATACATTAGATTTCCCTGAATCATTAGCTCCTGAAAATATATTTAAATCACTAACATTTAATGCTACAGCTTCATCGCGCATTGTTGTACCAAGGAATGACCTGAAATTTTCAATCCTGATTTCTTTAATAATCTTCATATTGTCTTAGATGAGTCGTTTGTGATTATAGTCTTTTATAATTAGTAATAAAAATGTTTTCGCAACGAAGCGGAGAAAACTCC
>CAZNDI010000050.1:0-8429 GCA_964571805.1 uncultured Candidatus Peribacteria bacterium | reverse complement strand
TTTATTTATCATTAATTTTTATATTATGGAAGCAGAAGCAGCAAAATATATCGCCGCAGGTCTATGTATGGGTCTTGGCTCAATTGGTCCAGCTATAGCTGAAGGTTTTATTGGAGCTAAAGCCATGGAAGCTATTGGGCGAAATCCAAGTGTCGCCGATAACATTTTCCCTAAAATGATCGTGGCGGATGCCATCGCAGAATCCACTGGTATCTACTCACTTGTAATCGCTTTGATTATTCTTTTCGTCGCTTAATTTCGGTTTGTTTAATCCGTTTACTATGGAAGCTCTATTAAATTTAGGCATTGATCCGTGGAACATTTTGCTCTACGTCGTCAACATGGGGGTGATTTACTTCATCTTGGCTAAGTATGTTATTCCCAAAATTCTTCGCTACTTGGATGAGAGACGTAATCAAATTCAAAATAACCTCCTTGAGGCGGATCTTTTGAAGACTGAAATGGAGAAACAGCAGGAAGCCATGAGAAAAGAACGAGAGGAGATGAGCCAAAAAATTCAACAAGAATTGGCTCACACTCGAAAAGCTCTTGATTCTAAGCGCAAAGAAGCTGAGGCCGAAATCGATGCCAAAAAAGCCAAAATGTTAGACGAGGTTCAGGCTATTATTGCTAAAGAGAAAGCAGATCTCATTCATTCAGCTCAAAATGAAATTTTGGGCATGGCGCAAAGAATGATCACTTATATTGTTTCCAATGAGATCCCTCAGGAGACCATTAAAAACAGTGTGGCTAAGTCTTGGGAAAAATTTAAAAATTGATTTACTAATCGTCAATCATTAATATAAATGCTTAAAGATGTGGGCGTTGCCGCCCTTAAAGACTTCATTGGCTTTCTAAAAAAAGAAAAAGATTTCTTTTCTTTGAATGAAAAGGATAGGCAAGAACTCTTTCAAAAACATTTTACAGAGGCATATCCCGTTATTTTTGTGACTTATTTTTCAAAAGTGACAGAGGATAATTTCTTGAAGGAAATAAAGCAAGCGCTTGCTGTCTTTGACAGAAGCGCTTATGCAGATTCAAAAAATGAATTCATCAATGTCCTAGCCTATTACATTTCTACCGATTTTTCTCGTCAATTTGATCAGCTCAATATCTCTTTTTTCTTTGAGGCTTTGCCCGAGCGTTTGAAAGTTTTGGAGAACTTTTTCCCGGGGCAATCAGCCCTGCACCAAGCGGTCAGAGACTTTGTGGTGGGTTCTACTTACCAAGAAGTGGGAGCAATGGCCAACGAAGGCTTATCTTATATAAAAGAAGTGCCTTCTATTGTGATTCAGACTCCAGTCGAACTTGATTCAGAACTACGACTTCCCATTCGTTCTTATATTTTGGAAAAATATCCCTTTTCTTTTGCCGAATTTCAAGTTAACCCTCAGATCATTGGGGGCATGAGAATTTTTGCGGGAGGGAAAATCATGGACCATTCTTGGATGGGAAAGATTCAGGCTATTGCAAATCTCAATAGCGTTATTGTCAAATAATCAGGCTTCAAGTGCCAGGTGCTAAGTACCAAGTTCATGACTTGGAACTTGGAACAAGGAACTCGGTACAGTATTAAAATTTAATTATAAACTGCCCCAAAGGGGCCCCCTCGGGGTAAATTTAATAACTATGGCCAACGAAAACTTATCTGTCTTTCTAGAGAGCATTGAATCCGCTTTCTTTAAAACTCAGGAAAAAAACGAAACGGACGGACGATTCGGGGTGATTCAGTTTTATAAGGATGGAGTGATCTTGATCAAGGGTCTTCCAGGACTAAAAATGGGAGAGGTGGTCACCATCCAAGGTACGAAAACTCAGGCCTTGGTCATGAATCTAGAAAAAGACCTGGCATACGCGGTAGTTTTGCAAAATGATCGCACGGTTCGAGAAGGTCTCTTTGTAGAGGCAAATAACTCAACCCTTTCCATGCCGGTTTCTGATGGAGTGGTGGGGCGAGTGATCGATGCTTTGGGAATGCCCGTGGATGGACAAGGTGAAATCAAAGCGGACAAAATGTACCCTCATGAAAAATTGGCCCCTGGGGTCATGGTACGAAAATCAGTGGACACGCCTATGCAGATGGGAATTTTAGCCATCGATGCCTTGGTACCGATTGGTCGAGGACAGCGTGAGTTGATCATTGGAGATCGCCAAACCGGTAAAACAGCCATTGCCATCGATGCGATTTTGAACCAAAAGACGACGGGGGTAAAATGTGTATATGTGGCTATTGGGCAACGAGAAGGAAAGACCAATCAAATTTATCAACAGCTCCGAAAGGCCGGAGCGATGGATTATACAACCATTGTCACTGCCCCTTCTGCCTCCTCTGCGGTGATGCAATTCTTGGCTCCTTATGCGGGTTGCGCCGTAGCTGAGTATTTTATGGATAAAGGACAGGATGTTTTGATTATCTATGATGATCTTTCTAAGCATGCGGTGGCTTATCGAGAAATGTCTCTTTTGTTACGTCGTCCGCCAGGTCGTGAAGCTTATCCTGGAGATGTATTTTATCTTCACTCAAGACTTTTGGAGCGAGCGGCTAAGCTCAATGAAGAAAATGGAGGGGGAAGTATCACAGCCCTTCCCATTATTGAAACACAAGCAGGAGACGTTTCCGCTTATATCCCAACTAACGTGATTTCGATCACCGACGGACAGATCTTCTTGGATACTGGGCTCTTCAACCGTGGTATTCGACCGGCCATCAATGTGGGTATCTCAGTATCTCGAGTAGGAGGTTCTGCTCAAACCAAAATCGTCAAAAAGATTTCAGGAACCATGAAATTAGAGCTCTCTCAATATTATGAACTTGAAGCCTTCTCTCAGTTTGCTTCTGATTTGGATGAGTCCACTAAAAAAACCTTGGTTCGAGGAAAGCGTATTGTACAAAGTATGATTCAAAAGCAAGGTGAACCTTATGCTTTATGGCAAGAAACAGCGGTAATTTGGGCTGCTACCAATGGTTATTTAGACTCGATCGAAGATACAGAAGTTGTGGCAAAAATTGGAGAAATGCTCCTTCATTTTGAAGCCAATGAGAAAAAATTGATTGAGGACATCGAAAAAGAAAAAGCCCTTTCTGATGAAATTAAAGAAGCGTTGGATAAGGCAGTTAAGGGGTTCTTTAGTAAGTAGGAGGCGCCTCCCAGTCCGCCGCGCCTGTCCGCCGTGGGGGAGCGGATGCAAAATGAAGTGATAGAGTAATGTTAACTTTTCATTCTTAATTATTAATTAAAGAATAATGGCCGGAAGTCTTAATGAGATTAAGAAAAAAATTCAGGCGACGAAGAATACTCGTAAAATTACTAAAGCCATGCAATTGGTGGCTGCCAGTAAAATGCGCGTGTTCCAGAAGAAGGCAGTGCACTCCAGGCTTTATGCTTGGAATTTGCTCAACCTTTTGAGGGCTAATTTGCAAGAAGAGGCAAAAAATCCTTTCACTGAAAAAAGAGATACAGGCCAAACCTTATTTGTTCTGTATACCTCTGATAAAGGTCTTTGCGGTGCCCTCAACACTCGTATTTTAAAAACGCTTTTTAGCTCGAATAAATGGAATGAAACCCCAGAAGAGGATCGCTTATTGATGACGATTGGAAAGAAGAGTTACGATTATGCTAAGTTCCGAGATGTTCCTGTCGCTAAATCTTTCCATTCGATTAAAGAGAAGATTACAACATTGGATGCTTTAGATATCATCAGTGAAATTTTAAGTTACTGGACAAAGCATAAGGTGAAAGAAGTGGTTATGATTGCACCTCATTACAAAAATTCTCTGATTTATTATCCGGTCATGAAGACCTATCTTCCTTTTTCTAAGGAAATGGTTTCACAGCATGTTTATGCGGTTGAGAATGCAGAGGGCACCCAGTTTGAGGCCGAAGCCGAAGCTGAAGAGCATTACATGATTTACGAACCCAGTCAAAAGCGTTTTCTTACGGTTTTGATCGAACAAATTGTGACCACACTTTTCGTTCAGTCTTTCCTCGAATTGAAAGCCTCAGAATATTCCAGTCGTATGATTGCGATGCAAAATGCCACAGAGGCCGCCGGAGACATGATCCACAAGCAGTCCCTCGTTTATAATAAAGCCCGACAAGCCGCCATCACTCAGCAAATTGCAGAAATCGTGGGGGGTTCGATGACCTAATTCAATTTAAAATTTAAAATTTATAATTATATAAAGTATGTCTAATAAAGATTATCCCAAAGGAAAGGTAGTGTCCGTTGTGGGTGTGGTTGCTGATGTTTATTTTACTGATCATATTCCAGAAACCTACTCGGCGATTCAAGTTATGGTCAATGATCAAAAAATTGTTTTGGAGGTTCAGTCTCATATGGGAAGTGGGGTTGTTCGTACTGTAGCAATGACAAGTACAGACGGAATGTATTCTGGGATGGAAGCTATTGATACCAAGATGCCTATTTCAGTGCCTGTAGGGGATGCTGTTTTGGGCCGAGTATTTAATGTAACAGGAGATGTGATTGATGGTGGAAAAGAAATTTCGGCTGATGTCGAACGACGTCCGATTCACCAAGAAGCTCCTGATTTTACACAACAAAGTGATAAAGTTGAAGTGTTTGAAACTGGTATTAAGGTGATCGATTTACTTTGTCCTTTCATTAAAGGGGGAAAGATCGCTCTTTTCGGAGGAGCAGGAGTAGGTAAAACGGTAATGATGCAGGAGTTGATCAACAACTTGGCGATGGCTCACGGAGGTTACTCTGTGTTTGCCGGAGTGGGAGAGCGCAGTCGTGAGGGGAACGATTTGATTCATGAAATGAGGGAGTCTGGAGTGATCGACAAATTGGCGATGGTGTTCGGACAAATGAATGAGCCTCCAGGGGCTCGTATGCGCGTGGCTCTTTCTGGATTGACGATGGCGGAAAAATTCCGCGATCAAGGCAAGGACATCCTAATGTTCGTGGACAATATTTTCCGTTTCACTCAGGCGGGTTCGGAGGTTTCAGCGCTCTTGGGTCGTATGCCTTCTGCGGTAGGTTACCAGCCCACCTTGGCCACCGATATGGCGAAGCTTCAGGAACGTATCACTTCGACTAAAACGGGTTCTATCACTTCTGTTCAAGCTGTTTATGTGCCTGCGGATGATTTGACCGATCCGGCTCCTGCAACCACCTTTGCGCATTTGGATGCCACTGTTACCCTCAGTCGTAATTTGGCTTCGATTGGTATCTATCCCGCTGTGGATCCTCTGGATTCAAATTCTCAAGCCCTGGCTGAAGCTGTGGTAGGAGAAGATCATTATCGAGTGGCCAATCAGGTTCGTCAGACATTACAACGTTATAAAGAGCTTCAGGATGTGATTGCGATCTTGGGGATGGATGAGCTTTCAGAAGAAGACAAACAAATCGTGAACCGAGCTCGTCGTATTCAAAAGATGCTTTCTCAGAATCTTCATGTGGCTGAGCAGTTTACAGGAACTCCTGGTCAATACATCAAGAAGGAAGACACCATTCGAACCTTTGATGAAATCTTGCAAGGAAAACATGATCACATCGATGAAGTGCATTTCTATTTGGCAGGAGACATTGATGAAGTTGTAGAGCGGTCTAAGAAATAATTAAAAATTAAGTGACCCCTATGAGCAATCAATTTAAATTCATCTTACGGACACCTGAGGCGGAACTTGTGAATAAAGAAGTGGATTCTGTCTATTTGACCACCGAGGTAGGAGATATGATGCTCTTGCCTGGGCATGGCTCTTTATCAGGGGCTATCACTTATAGCAAAGTCATCGTTAAAATTGGAAATATCCAAGAGGAATACCTAACTTCTAAGGGCATCCTCTCTTTTTCCAATGCTAAAAATGAAGGCCAATTATTGGCCCAAAGGGCGGATGTAAAAGACAAGATTGATTATGATGGTCTTAAAGCTTACCTTAAATTGGTCCAGGAGTATTTAGAGGCAGGCAAAGACCTTTCTAAAATTCATATGAGCTTTTTGGAAGGGGAAAAGATTGCTTTGGTTCAAGCGATTGAGGCGGGAGAAAAATAGTTATTTTTAAATCATTAAAGAAGTTTATAGCCATTTATCATTACTTTTAGCTTAAAAATTAATGAGTTTCTTTAAAGTTTTAAAAATGTAAATCACTAATCTTCAGTAAACAATATGAAATCCTCACCCCTAAATAATGTTCGAAATAACTTAAAATCAGGCCTCACAGTGGCCTTGGTGAGTATTCCTCTTTCTATTTCATTGGCCATTGCCGCTGGCGCTTCGCCGGTCTCGGGAATCATCACAGCGATTTGGGCGGGTCTTTTTGCAGCAATTTTTGGAGGAAGCCGTTTTAATATTGTAGGCCCCACGGGCGCTCTTTCTGGAGTTTTGGCTACGTTTGTTCTTCTTCATGGCGTAGAAGATCTACCTCTTTTAGCCATTGTGACGGGATTGGTGACGCTTTTGGCTTATATTTTCAATTGGTGGAAATATCTGGTTTTTGTCCCGGCTAGTGTTATTCATGGGTTTACGCTGGGGGTAGCTTTTATCATTGCTTTCAATCAGACCAACTTTGCTTTCGGCTTAAAAAATCTGGAACCTCAAGAAAGTTTTATAAAGGGAGTTATTGAATCATTGACTCATATTGCTCAATTGAATATTCCCGCAACTGTTTTATTTATTGTTGGTCTTGTTTTTATAGTGTTGTGGGGAAAGCGATTTCCTAAGTTCCCCGGAGCCATTCTACTTGCTGTTATAGGAATTATTTTGGGTTATTTGGCAGATAAAAAAATTCTTGGCTTTTCTTTGGACACCCTTTATACCAAATATGGAGACTTGCAAGTGAACCTATTTAGTTTTCCCTCCTTTAATCTGGAATCGATGGACCGAGCTTTTTTTGTCACGGTCATGACCGTGGCTTTGATTGGAATCATTGAAAGTTTGATTTCTGCAAAGATTGCTGATGGTATGACTCATAGTAAATCGGATAAGAAGAAGGAAATTTTAGGCTTAGGTTTGGCTAATATTGCGAGTGGTTTGGCGGGGGGTATTCCTGCTACAGCAGCCTTGGCCCGCACCGCTTTAAATGTAAAAAGTGGAGCGAATCACAATACTTCCGCAGTTTTAAATGTATTTTTTATTGGTTTGATTTCCCTCTTGCTCCTTCACTATTTTAAGTATTTACCCATGCCTGTGGTGGCGAGTATTTTGGTGTTTGTAGCTCTTAATATGATGAAAGGAGAGCATTTCTCTCATATGTATCATCATGATAAAACGGCCTTCTGGATGTCTCTCCTTGTGGCGGTGATCACGATCGTCGAAGATCCTATGGTTGGTATTTTGGCGGGTGTGGCTCTGACGATGCTTATTTTTATGAAAAAGCTTTCTAAAGCTCAATCAGAAATTACGATCAATACGAATAAAAAACTCACTCATCGCCTGCTTGCGGATGATTTTCCTAAGTTAGAAGAACATGGGGATGTTTTGGTTTACCGGTTCGCAGGTCTGCTGACGTATGTCAATTCTTTGTCTCATATTGAGACCATAGCTCAGATTAAAAAGCCTCATACCGTCATTCTTGCTTTGAGAAATCTTTTTTTTATGGATATCGACGGGGTTGATGCGCTCCAGGAAATGATTGAAACTTTGGAGGAAAGGGGTATAAAAGTGATCATTACGGGGGCAAGTTCTGCTTTGTTGCCTATTTTATCTGAGCAACCTTTTTTCCAAAAAAAGAAGAAAGAAATGGCTGTCTTTGAGGGCACGGCAAAGGCACTAAGAAGTTTGGGTGTGGAGGTGGGGGAGGCTTTGTAGAAATTTTAATCTCTTTTAATCTTTATCGTCATTCCTTCCAACTCAGCCATCTGATCCGCTTCGGTCATATCGCTTTCAAGGGAGGTGGCCAGGGTTTCATTTTTGATGTAGTCTCCAAATTTTTCGAGAAGCTCTTTTTTAGCACCCACAATGGCCACTTGAATCCGGTCATCCACTTTATAATCGGCGGCTTTTCGGAGGTCTTGAATTTGGCGGACTAAATCTCGGGCGAGTCCTTCCATTTCCAGCTCCGGGGTGATCGTGGTGTCGAGGGCGACAAGAATGCCGGCGGTTGTTTCAATATCTGCGCCTTCTTTGCTCATGTACGCGATCTCCATTTCTTCGGAGCTGAGTTCATATTCTAATACTTTTATATTCCCATTCTCTAATCTCTCAAAATTTCCTGCCTTGGCGGTTTGGATGATGGTTTGAACTTCCTTTCCATATTTTGGCCCCAAGAGTTTAGCATTGGGTTTCGCGATGATGGTGGCGAGGTCGGAAGGATTTTTGATGATTTCAATTTGTTTCACGTTTAATTCTTCTTGAATGATATCCACTTGTTCAGGTTTGAGTTCCGCTTTATATTGCTCGGCTAGGGCGATTTGGAGCTTCCGAAGGGGTTGACGGACTTTGATTTTAAGCTTGGAACGAGAGGCGA
>CAZNDI010000049.1:0-8468 GCA_964571805.1 uncultured Candidatus Peribacteria bacterium | reverse complement strand
TAGTCTTTTATAATTAGTAATAAAAATGTTTTCGCAACGAAGCGGAGAAAACTCCATATTTCCCCTTATAAAAAAGAAAACAAAATCTGATTCTTTTTAAGAGCTGGGGCGATAGCCCTAAAAGGAAAACACGTATTTCATATAACTCGTTTCCATACGAAGTATCCTTCAATCCTTCTTATTTAACCGTCACCGATTTCGCTAAATTCCTCGGCATATCCGGATCCAATCCCCTCATCACACCAAGATAATAAGCCAAAAGTTGAACAGGGATAATATTCACAAGAGGGGAGGCGACGCCCACGTCGGGCACCTTGATCCACTCATCAAACACCTCATGCTTTTCGGGGCTGATCCCAATAATATAAGCCCCTCGAGCCTTCAATTCAATCGTATTGTTGATCACATCTTTCTTCACTTCATCATTCGCCACAAAGCTGATGCAGGGCGTCCCTTCGGTAATCAAGGCAATGGGGCCGTGTTTCAGCTCACCCGCAGCAAAGCCTTCGGCATGAATATAAGAAACTTCCTGAATTTTGATCGCTGCCTCCAGCGCCATGGGGTAATTTTCCGCCTTCCCGATAATATATAAATTTTCATGATCCTTAATCACCTCTGCCACGGCCTTGATGTAATCCAAAAAGCGAGGATTGAGCATGTCGTTGATCTGACTCGCCACATCCGCCAACAGACGCCTTCCCTCCTGCAATTCACCCTTCATTGCCGTTGCAATCAGCAAAAATAAAGCCATCTGACTCGTGGCTGCTTTGGTCGAAGCCACCGCCTTTTCTGGTCCGGCTTTGATTTGAAGAGAATAATCTGATTGATGGGCAATGGAAGACCCCTCAACATTCACGATGGAAAGTACTTTGGCCCCCTTGCTTTTTGCCACGTTCATGGCCTCCAAAACATCCGCCGTTTCGCCACTTTGAGAAACCACAATCAACAAACTCTCCGGCTTTAAAAAGTGATGATAAATTGGAAATTCAGAGGCAGGTGCAAAGTTCACGTGCCGTTCGGCGATGATCGAAAAAAAGTATTCCGCGGCCATACAAACCTTCCCTGCTGTTCCACATCCCGAAAGAAAACAACCGCGAGAATTTTTGATGGTTTCCGCAATGTGCATGATTTCCTCAGGGTCCTGGTTCAAGGCTCGATGAATCGTTTCTTTTTGATCCATGATTTCCTTGATCATGAAATGATCATAATCTCCCTTTTCCGCCGATTCTGTTTTCCAGTCTATGTTCACCAGACGTTTTTGAACCAAGGCTCCCGTATCGATATTGAAAAATTCCACCTTATCACTGATGACCACCATCTCATTGTCATCCAAATAATTCACCTCTTGGGTGTATTCCAAAAATGCCGGAATGTCCGAAGCTAAAAAATACTCACCTTCTCCCACCCCCACAATCAACGGAGACCCTCGCCGGGCCGCGATGATGTAATTTTCATTCACGTTGATGGCCACAATCGAATACCGGCCTTCCAGACGCCGCGTCGTGGCCAAAACAGCCTCTTTAAAGGTCATGCCCTCTCGCTTATATTTAGCAATCAGTTGAGGAATCACCTCTGTATCCGTATCCGACACAAAATTTTCCCGCCCCAGCTCCTCCCGAATCTCCGTATAATTTTCGATGATCCCATTGTGCACCACGGCTACCATTTTGTCCGAAGAGTATTGAGGATGAGCATTGAGATCCGTCACGCCTCCATGCGTCGCCCAACGCGTATGACCAATCGCCAGAATCGATTTCTTTCCAGAAATGTGGTCCGTTTCCGCCGTCGAAATTTTCCCTATTTTTTTTTCAATAAAAAGCTCTCCTCCAATATCCGCTGCGACACCCCAAGAGTCATACCCCCGATATTCTAATTTTTGAAGGCCTTTAACAACCAACTCCAGTCCATTTTCACGCTTGCCGATGTAACCAAAGATTCCACACATCTTATTTGATTTTATTTCATAAAATTAGCGGTGAGCGTGGAGCGGTGAGCGTGGAGCTAATCATGAATTGATGTAGCAAGCTCTCCGCTCTCCGCTAATCGCTCTTCGCTTGCTTATACCACTCTACCATTTCTTTAAACCCTTCTTCAAACTCTATTTTTGGTGTCCAGCCCAATTCTTCCTTTATTTTTGTGGCATCGATGGCATAACGCAAGTCGTGACCCGGGCGGTCTGTTACAAATTCAATCCGATCTTCTGTTAAATTCAATAAACTCAAGAGCCGTTTCACGATTTCTAAATTGGTGTGCTCATTATTTGAGCTCACATTATAAATTTCGCCTTCTTTTCCTTCATATAAAACTTTATCAATGGCTGTGGCATGATCTCTCACATGCAACCAATCCCTGACATTCAGCCCCTGCCCATACACTGGCACCTTTTCTCCGTTCAATAGCTTTTTGATGAAGAAGGGGATGAGTTTTTCTGGGTACTGGTGGGTGCCGTAGTTGTTGGAACAACGGGTGATGACAATGGGAACTTTATAAGTTCTTTGGTAAGCCATGCAAAGCATCTCGGCACTGGCTTTGCTGGCGGAATAGGGGTTGCTGGGCTTGAGCCTATCCGTTTCTTTGAACTCTCCGGTCAATCGATCGCCATACACTTCATCGGTCGAAACCTGAACAAAGCGTTTGTGATGATATTTTCTGGCGGCCTCCAAAAGGACCTGGGTTCCAATCACATTGGTTTGAATGAAGACTGTGGGCCCTTCGATGCTGTTGTCCACGTGGGTTTCGGCCGCGATATTCACGATGGCGTCCACCTCTTTGGCCAGTTCATCGACTAATGCAGTATCCGCAATGTCTCCCTGTACGAATCTATAATTTGGATTTTTTTCATAATCCTTACAATTCTCCAAATTTCCTGCGTAGGTCAGTTTGTCCAAATTGAGGATCTGAACCTCAGGATATTTGCCCAGCATGTGCCTTATGAAGTGCGAGCCGATGAACCCGGCGCCGCCGGTGACGAGTAGTTTCAATTTTAAATTTTAAGTTCTAGACTTTTTAATCCAACTTATTTTATACTGAATTGATGGGACTAGGTATTCACAAAAATTAATAAATATGCTATAATATAAAAAATACCAGTTATTTGTGCTTAAAATTAACAAATTTTTTTATGAGATCCGTTGATAGAAACTCTCAAAATGCTGACTTAAGTCCACTTTCTTTGGCTGGCACTGGGGTGTTTGGCATTGCACTGGCTGCATCACTACATGCAGGGCAAACTGATGCTCCCTCTAGAACTCCTGAGTCCTTACAAGATAGTGCCCCACTTGAGCCAGCTCGAGAGGTTAGAGCCGCTGCAACTTCCCTGTTCGAAGGTAGTACTTCGCCAGATTCAAGCCAAGCTGATGAATTGAATGAGACTGAGCTCCAAACCCCTATACTTCCAGTTTCTCAGCCTATAAAATCAATGGAGACGAATGATAATTCTCATTGGAATGGACCGAGGGTCGTTTCAAACCCAGCAAGCACTGCATTTACTGAGCCCCCTAAATCTCACAAGCTTACTTTCTTGCCAGAAGTTGATAATGATTAGGGTGATGAATGAATTCAAATGAAAAATGAAGGTGAGCGTAGATATGCTCACCTTCATTTTTCAGGTAAAATAGAATTCCAATAGCATCAAATTCTCTCATTTTAATATGAAATTCAATCAATACACTTTCCTCTCCGGAGCCTTCCTCCTCACCTTTTTCACCTCTCATTCCACCACCCACGCTGCTGAAGTCACCGCCTGGATCCCGTCGTGGGGCGTGGAGGACGCCTTCAAATCCCTTAAAGAAAACAAAGATAGCATCGATACCCTCAGTCCCTTTTGGTACCACGTCAACGAAGATGGAACGTTGGAAGCGGTGCAAAATAGTGAAGATCAAGCCATCATCGATTTTGCCAAAGCCAATAAAATTCCCATCGTCCCGACCATCAGCAATTCTTTTGATGGAAAAAAGATCAGCGGGTTTCTGAATGATCCCGTTCGCAGAGATGAAAACATCAAAAATATTCTCGATAAGGTCTTGGAGTTTAATTATGACGGCATTGATATCGATTATGAGGGCAGTTTAAAAGAAGATACTGAGGCCTTTACGGCTTACATTAAAGCCCTTTCTGAAGTCCTGCACGCTCAAAATAGGACCTTGACCATTGCGGTGATGGCAAAGTCTGAACCGATGATGCCCATTTTTGGAGAACGTGGGCAAGATTGGAAAGAGCTTTCTAAATATGTAGATGAATTTCGCATCATGACCTACGATTATGGGTGGTCCGGGAGTAATCCCCGGCCAGTGGCGCCCTATTATTGGGTCGAAGAAGTCGTTAAATATGCCGTCGAGCACGTCCCCGTCGAGAAAATACGTTTAGGGGTTCCCTTTTACAGCGCTGCCTGGTCAGACAATGGCGTAGAGGGTCAAAAGGAATTCGCCAGTTATACCTATCAAACCATTCGTGAGATTTTGGAGAAGTATGGGGTGGATTTTCAATATGATCCTCGGCAGCGCACGAATCGTTTGTTTTACCTCAGCGATAATGATGAGCGTGATGTTGTTGCACCTTACGAAGTTTGGGCCGAAAACCATGTGGGCCTGGAGGCAAAATTAAACTTGGTCAAAAAATACAATTTAGGGGGCATTGCCATTTGGAGGCTGGGTCGGGAGGATATGGAAAATTGGCCTGTGATTCGTCAGATGCTCAAGGGTGAGCCTCGGGTTGAAGTTCCTTATTTTAAAGATGTGTCAGCCAAAACCCGTTATGCGGATTCCATTCAACGTTTGGCTTTTTTGGGTCTGGTAAGGGGGCAGGGGGAAATGGGCCTTTTTGACCCTCTCAGCAAGGTCAATCGGGCTGAGATTTTAAAGATGTCTCTCAATGGCTTTGCGGTGGACACCTCAAAATACACTTTTCCCAAAGTTCAAACTGAGCCGATACAGGGAGAAAAAGAAGTCAATCCTTTCCCGGATGTGAGCCAGGGGGCCTGGTACCGTGCTTATGTTCAGACGGCGGTGGGAGAGGGGATCATTGAGGGCTATCCTGATGGTTCGTTTAAGCCGGGGAATAACATCATCCGGGTGGAGGCGCTCAAGTTGGCCCTAGAAAGTGCAGGGATTGATTTGTCTGGGTATGATGAGGGTGTATGGTATCTGCCTTATCAACAGTGGGCCTTGGACAACCATTTGTATAACTCGGGTAAATTTGTTCCCGACGAACAGATCACGCGAGCCGAAGCAGCTTACATTTTGGCGAAGGTGATTGAGGCCGTCGAAAAGGAGCCTCAGTTTTCCGTTTTCAATAAAGGGAAGATCTGAGACAACCGTACTTGCTATTCTCAGGAATAAATTATAAAATCCCTAAGCATTATGGCGGGTTTAGCTCAGTTGGTTAGAGCGTCTGGTTGTGGTCCAGAAGGTCACGGGTTCGAACCCCTTCGAGCAATGACTTTCTTAGTAGTGTGAAAAAATTCCTTAAAACGTTCTTGTGGCTCTATTGCGACCACTTTTTTGTCCTTGATCCATATTCTTTTAATCATCATTAGAATCCAAGATCTTCTATCTTGGTCAGTTAAATTCAGGCTCCAAAACTTTTGAAATTCATCTAGAATACTCCTCAGTTCATTTAAGGCCTCTTCCTGATTAATGCCTCGTAAATTTAATGTATTGTCAGCAGAATCACCCTCAAGCATTTTAATTTTTAGTTGCACATCTTTCAGCTTTTCTAAATATTCTTCCCGATCAATACTTTGGGCTTCATGAAACATAAAATCTAACCGACTCTTCTGCTCCTTAAGTTTTTTTAATTTCTCTTTGTTATTCTGCGGTGGCTTAAGCTTGTTTTTGCTTAGCATCTTTTCAAGTTTTTGGAGAACTTTTTCTTTTAGATCTTCTGGGAATTGAAAGCAATTCATGTAGTTTAAAATCTGCTCGTCGATTACATGACATGGTGAATCTTTTTGTGAACATCCTTTATTTTCATGCTTAAACTTACAGCCATAAAAATAGTTCTCAGTGCCATTTTTAGTAATTTGGGTATAACAACGCATCTTAGGAACCATTTTTGGGTTTAAGATGTCCTCTCGACCCTTAAGGTGGGCGATACATGCATGACAATAAACAACACCTTGAAGTAAATAAAATCGGTGCTGCGCCACTGGGCGTCCATAATTTCCCCGTCTTTTCATCATTACAGCTTGGACTTTATTAAATAAACTTTCTATGATGATGGGCTTATGCTTCCCTATCCTATTAGGAACCCCTTTAATCCCTGAAACAATTTCACCAAGATAAGCCCTATTGATAAGGTGACACTTAATGGAGCTGTATGTAAAGGGGTTGCCGAGTTTCGTTTTATAATCTCTTGAGTTTAAGATATTTGCCACCTCCTTCATGGAATGCTTACCAGTAGCATAAAGCCTATACATCTCATTAATAATTCTTTCCTCTTTTGGATCTACAAACCAGTCTTTTTTGTTATCTGTTTTTCTAAAGTATCCTAATGGTGGATTACCTGGAGCATAACCCTGCTCTCTTTTTTCCATGAGAGCATGCTTCATCCAAAAACTGATATTTTCAGAGACCTGCTCATCTATGAGCTCATTAATCCCTTCATTTAATCTAGTACTTGGATTGGCTGGATCACCAAATAACTGAGTTACTGAAACCACACTTACACCATATCCTTTCAGAATGCGCTTATAACGCCTTGCTTCTTCAGCATTTCGAGCAAAACGAGAGCTGTGGAAAACTAAGATCTTGCTAAATAGTCCTTTTTTGGCGTCTTCAATCATCCTCAAAAAATCAGGCCGTTTGGCAGCAGTTCTTCCTGAAACCAAATCTTTGTAAAGGGCTACAATCTTTATATTGTTTCGCTTAGCATATTCTCGAATATCTTTTTCTTGTTTCGCGGGAGAGAAGCCAGCATCTTGACCCGTTGTCGATTCGCGAATGTATAAGGCTCCAAGTAATAGGTTAAAACTTTCAGCAGGCATATTGAATAGAGAGCTATTTCATAATCACTTTAATTAACCATGGTTGGCGTTTCGACCTTTTTTTTGGGTTGTGTAAGAGTGATCTTCCTTTCCTTGTAAGAGTCGAAACCTTCAAACCCAGCCTCAACCAGAGCCCTAACATCCACATTTTTATCTTTTGAAATTCTTTTTAATATTTCAAGGCCATATTCGAAAAGATTATTTTTCACACCCTTTTTACCATAAACCTTATCACTGGGATTGGCATAAATATCTTGAGTCGTTTTTACGATGTATTCCAAGGCAGATTCACTACTTCTCTCTTCAATAAGTTCAAAATATGCTGGCATAGCATAAGCCGCTACATGCTTGAAGCGGTACTCTTCAAGGAAGCGTTTATTTTTTGCATATTCAAAAGCACAAAAGACTAATAAGAAAACTAAGGGTGAAGCTATTGAGATTCGCTGAGGGATTGACATTTCTAGGCCAAAAAGGACACTAGCATTTAGAGATAATAAACAAAAAACAGTAAATAAGATGCCATTTCTCCAGCCTTTCAGGTCAGACTTTAATTCGGTCGTGTTTTCTTCAAAGATTTTACATAAACGATTTGAAGCTGCCTGACCTAATTGTCGGCTTATTTCTTCTTGTTGAGCTTTAATTGTATTCTCTATATGAATGATTCTTGAAGAAATACCGTCGGGCTTAAAGATTTTTTCTACCCAAGCTTTAATCCTCAAATAATTGGATTTTGAACCATTAAAAAGATTATTTATTTCCCGTTCAGCTTTTTCAATACTTGAAAATTTTTCCTTACCTCTTTTAAACAATCCTTCAAGCTCTTTGGCATTAGAATTTACTTGATCCTTAACCTTAATGAGAAGCTTTAAAATTTCATCGGAAGCCTTCTTATGTTCAGCAATTTTTACCAGATGATTATCAGCTTTTCCTACCAAAGTACTTATGGAACTAAAAATTTTTTTAACTGATTGATGCAAATCTCCTACCTCAGACTTTTTCTGTGCAACCTGGTTTTTCAAAGAATCGATAGATTCCTGATTTGTTTTGGCAGATTTTTCTATAGATTTAAGGGTGCTCAAAATGACCTTGGCATCAAGAATTGTAGTTTTTACTTCTCTTATTTGAGCTTCCGCAAGCTCTTTCTGTTTTTTAAAAGCATTAAATTGACTGGTATTTAAGGATTTGCTAGCCCTAATGTCCTTAAAAGTATTTTGAATTTCTACGGCAAGATTATCAAACAGTTCTTTATTAATCTCGGCATTTCTTGACAGTGGGTCAAGTATACTCAATAAGTCTTTGCCCTCTTTCGAGCACCTTTTTAACTCATCCAATAACACTTTTATTTCATCAATATCTGAATTATTTTGATCGTCCATTTTTAAAGATTAAATTAATCATAATGTACAGCTAAAGTGAGTAGGAGTAAATTTTTTAAGGGGATTCTATTCTGAGTATTGGTTTCGTGCCAAGCCCTCTTTCTATATCG
>CAZNDI010000048.1:0-8514 GCA_964571805.1 uncultured Candidatus Peribacteria bacterium | reverse complement strand
TTTTTGAGATGTATCTTGTGATGGTGGCAAACTGATGGAACTGACAAAGTTGGAAGGGAATATCCGGAAATAATCTTCCCAATCCCGGTTTTCCATCTGCCACAATAGCACTTATTTTCCAGCCCTCATCAAGCAGCTCCTGGATACCCCGGCTATAAAGCTCATTGGTCTCATGACCTATTTCATACCACAATAGATTTTGTCTAAGATCCGGTGAACGAAATACCATCAAGCCAAATTGTTGGAAGTAGGTGGTATCAGCAATGATAACAACTGTTCCGGAAGTTAGGCTTTTGTTTAAACCCTTACTCACCGGTTTATCTTTGGCTAGATGACGGTTGACCCATTCTCTGCTTTTACCCACCAGGTGGCCAATTTGCTTTTGACTTTGTTTGCCTTGGGCATAGTCCTGCCAAAGCAAACCCACTCCTTTCCTGAGCCTCCTTTTTGAAGAAAAGCTCCCTTTGCAATTTTTGCATGAATAGCGTTGTAATCCATCACATTTTCCATTTTTCTGAATAGAGAAATGAGCACAAAAAAGACATTTTTTTAGAAGGCATAGTAAATAATGTCAGTTTATCCTTTTATTGAAGCCAATAAAAGCCCTTTTTACCCACCAAAAAAGTCACACCTGCCTTATTTTTTAACATCCTCAATTTCATTCTTAATAAAATTAGCGCAAGCGTCTTCGACATCAGAATATTCTACCTCATCAATGTTGCCTTTCTTAGGGTCATAATAACCTATAAAATATTTCCCATTTTTTTTTATAAAATACCAACCTGAACTAGTTCTTTTATTTTCGGACCAATTTAACCAATCTTTAGCTTTTTGAGAATCTTCGGTAAGTAGTTTTTTTATCTTTTCAACCTGAAGCAAATCTGGGCTCTTAAAATAACCGCTTTCGTCAATTAAAGTATAGAAAGAAACATTGGATCTTTCTGAAAATTCTTTGGGAATACTTACTATTTTTTCTAAAATATTCGTTTCCATAAATTTATAATATTAATTAATTTTAATCATGGAAGTACCATCCACATTCAAAGAATAGTCCTTACTCATTAAATAATCTAATTCTTTACGATATGTACCTAAAATATCATCTATATTTTTCACAGGCGCTGACAAAATTATTTCGCTCCCATTAGCAATGGCCCTATCAAGAAATTTTTGGTTAGCGCTCCACCTTTCTGCATCAGTCATTGTATCCCATATTTCCTTAGGGATATTGAATTTTTTGGCATTAAGCTCGTCTGCTAATTTTAAGTAATCTGGAAATGTTCCTAGTACTATTTTATTAGAATTCTCAATTATTTTTACACTCTGAGTACTAGCCTGATCTAACTTATTTAGAATTCTAGCATCTCCACTAGTCGCAAAAGGTAAAGTAGCCATAGCAACAATCAAATCCGGATCGACAGCTTCATGAGTAAAAGGAGTATACCCGGTATACCAAGCGATATTGTCTGTAATATCACCCGTGCCAGGGAAAGTTTCAACCGTAAAACCTACTAAATAAGCTACACCATTTACAACCGCGTAGACTTTACCAGAGGCATCAACAAAGATTGCTCTAGGAGTGGGCTCAGTTCCCGTGGCCTCAGTAAATTTACTAAATAGGTTAAAACTTACAACATCAAATGAAGCATAACTAGCACCATTAAGCCACTCCAAGCCTTCCGTTGCGTTAGCTGCAAGTTCCAGATACCAGGGTGTTTCCTGAGCTCCATTCTTTGCAAACAACATCTTCAGCCACTCCATCCCCTTATCCTTCTGCAAGTTGGCTTGCCTAATGAGGGAGTCAGTAAAGATCTGACCCGCTTCGGTTTTAATCTTTTTGGTGTGCATTATAAGATCAGCCTCAATTTCTGCTTTGGTTTTATAATTATATTCAACAGCACTACCTTTACCCCATTGATTATAACCTGCTTGATTTCCTGCGGTACCGCCACACTGGTAGACCATTTTTCCATTCACCATGTGACCACAACCATAACCTGCCGCATAAGCCAAATTGCCATCTGGGTCTGATCCTAAATAAGCATCACCTTGCACTTGAGCAGAGGCTGTACCATTACTATTATACTGAGTGGCATTGGCTTTACCGCTGGCGTTAATTTCACCCCCTTTAATACTTAGGTCATAACTGAGGGTTTGCTGGGTGAAGCCGCTTTGGAGAGAGAAAGTGGAAATAGTGGTGGGAGGAAGGTGAATCTCAGTATCAGGTACAAAAGGGATAACATAAGTATTATACAAATAGCCTGATAAGCTTTGCTCTGCAAACCCATTGGGATCCACAAAGTTGATCGGATTATTCTTCACAAACCCGGAACGATGGAGAGACATCGGATCTTCGATCATCCCCCGGTAAATATCCTGAGTGCTCCAGGTTCCATTCCAACTATCGTAACTTCTAGCTCCGTAATAATTGAGGCCGCTCTCCTCATCCCACTGAGTGCCAGAGAAGGTGTAGGCGTTGTGGGGGTCGGTGAAGTTGTCGGCGTTGTTGTCATTCTTGTTCACAGAATAGAGCATGCCAAATTCATCGTAGAGATAGCTGTGAGAGGCCTGACCGTCGAATTTGAGGGTTTGGGTGGTGTCGAAACGTTGATTGGTCTGAAAGTAGGCATAACGGCCCTGCTGCACCGTTTGATTCTTGTCCTTAGGCGTCACCCCAGAGAACTCCTCCATCGAAAGCAAACGACCCGTATCCGTCCGACGAAGTTGATCCTCCTTATTAGGCTCCGGAAAATCCACCAACTGATCAAAGCCAAAGCCATCATACGTCGTCCACGTCGTGTGCCCCTTAACATTCCCCTTCCCATCCCCCACGGTCGCTTGAGTACGACGATTGAGACCGTCATAAATATACGAACTCGTCACCGGCTTAGGCGGCTGAGTGTAATGCTCAGACTTCGTCATCATGTTTTCGGTACTGTAAGTCGACACCCAACTTTCTGAGCCCCCCTTCTTATCCTTTTTCAAACGATTCCCATTCTTGTCATACTGATATGTGAAATAAGAATCCTCTAAAAGTTGATTCGCCGCATTATAACTAAAATTGATCGTCTCCTGAGGATTCGTGTTAAACGTTCCCTTGCCGTTTTTGATCAGCTCAAAATTTCGATTGTTTTTTTCCTCCAGCCGATTGCCCACCGGATCATAAAGATAATTGGCCTGCTTACCCGTCATATCTTTCACTTGAGTCAAACGGTTGAGCGGATCGTAAGAATAATCGATCACATTGTGCTCGGGCTCCACTGGACCTCGCTCTCGAAGCTTAGAATAATCCCGAGTTTCCTGAATGATATTGTGATTCGGATCATAAGCAAATTGATAAGTTTCCATCGCCTCCCCTCGAGCCTCATTCACCTTTTTTGTCAACTTGTCATCCATATCAAACTCAGAGAACACCTGAGAATCATTAGGCGCCACCTCATGCACTAAATTTTTGTTGGCATCGTAAGTAAAGGTGGTCGCCAAATTCTGCCAATCCGTCATCTTCGTCATCCAGTTGTTCGGACTATACTGATAATCCAGATTCTTCCCATTCGGATAAGTGATTTGAGTCTGATTGCTATTCCCATCATACGCAAAAGAAAGGGACTTTTTTTTCCCATCCGTCTGATTTGTCAAGCGATTGAGCGGATCAAAAGCAAAACTCGACGTGCCAGAAGGATCCTTCATCGAAGTCTGATTGCCATTGGGATCATAGCCATACGTCGTATTTTCACTGGCCATATTATAAGTCTTCGAAACAAGCCAATCCGTTGGATTGTAAGCATAAAGGGTGGTTTTTCCATTCGCATCGTCCCGCTTGGTCATATTACCATTCGGATCATATTCGTATTTCCACGCACTATTGATCGGATTGATCTCCTTCACGACTCGGTCCAGAGGATCATACTGAAATTGAGTGTCATGTTGATTGGCATCCGTTTGTTTGAGAAGATTTCCCACAGGATCGTAAGCATAGGCGGTCACCCCTTGAAGCGGATCGGTCACTTTCACCAATCGGTAGAGGGGATCGTAAGCGTATTTTGTGGTTTGGTTTTTAGCATCGGTCGTCCCAATCTTAAGCTCTGCAGGGTCATAGGCATGGGTAGTCACATGATTCAAAGGATCTTTGACCGTCGAAAGCAAATCAAGAGAGTCATAAGCATAGGAATAAGCATTCCCTCGAGGCAGCATTTTGTTGATGAGATTTTCATTTTCATCATAAGCAAACTGAGTCACCTGACCCTCAGGCTGCTTGAAGGTGGCCATGTTATTGCGAGGCTCATAAGTCCAAAGCCAGTCATTGCCGCGGGCATCATTGAGTTGAGTGCGATTTTCATTGGGATCATAAGTGAAGGTCCATTTATAATTCAGACTGTCTTTAAGTGTTTCCAAAGAATCATTAGGATTATAAGTATACTGAGTCGCATTCCCCCGACGATCGACTTTTTGTAACGTATTTCCCACCGGATCGTAGGTGTATTTTTCTTTATTTCCAGACTGGTCCGTCCACTGAATCATTCGGCCATCCGGATCATAAGTATAAAGCTCTTGAAAACCTCGAGGATTTTTGTAGTTCAGTAATTCGTCTTTTTTGTTGTAGGTATAAAACTTTTTACCGTTCAAAGCATCCGTCACCTGAGTCACCCGGCCCAACCCATCATACGCATATTGGGTGGGATGGGTATTTTGATCCACCTGTTTCAGAAGCTGATCCACAGGATCATAGCTGAAAGTTTGAACCCCGTTGAGGGCATCCGTCACCTGGGTCAAATTAGACATCTCATCGTAGGCAAACTGAGTCTTATTGTTATCCCGATCTGTCAAAAAGGTTCGATTCCCATCCGGATCGTAGGCATATTTTTCCAAGGCGCCTTTGGCATCCGTCACCGTAAGAGGTTGATGAATGGCATCGTAAGCATAGGCCATTTGATTTCCACGTCGATTGAGCTCAGCAAGTAAATTACCCACGGCATCATAAGTAAATTTTTCCTTAAACCCAGCTTCATCGCCTTTTTCGACAATTCGATTGAGGGGGTCAAAGGCATTCATCAATTCAGCCCCACGCTTGTCGATGGCCTTGGTCAAATTACTGTTCGGATCATAAGCGTACAGCAAGGAATTGCCCCGAGGATCGGTTTCTTTGATCAGACGGCGGTCCAAATCGTAGTCATAAGCCGTGGCATGACCATTGGCATCGGTAATTTTTTGTTGAAGGCTAGTAGGGGTATACTCAAGTTTTGTTTGAGCTCCCAACGGTGAAATCGTCTTAACTAGTTGGTTGAGCGGATCATACTCGTAAGAGGTTTTTCCAGCTTCCCCATTGATGAATTTAAGCAGATTCCCGGCAGGATCATAATTAAAAGTCTCCAAAACCGCCTCAGGTTTCTGAGTTTGAATCAAACGATTGGCCTTGTCGTAGGCGTAGGAAGTTTCAAAGCCGTTGGCATCTTTGACTTTCTTTAAATTCCCGACGGGGTCATACGAATAAGCCGTGGCAAAATCCCGGGCGTTGATCTGTTTGGTGAGGCGGGATAGATCATCATAAAAATACTGAGTGTCATTGCCTCTAAAATCGGTTTCTGCGGTCAACTCCCCTGCCACGTTATAACTTAACGTTCGTTTATTCCCCAGCGCATTGGTGATTTGGGTGGCCTGATCCAGAGCATTGTAGTTGAAGGCCGTGACTTTTCCTAACGCATCAATTTGAGCCAGAATGTTGGAATTGGCATCGTATTGCGTTTGAAATTTCCCTCCCAAGGCATCTGTTTTTTGAGCCAGACGATTGAGAGCATCGTAAGCAAATTCGGTCTTATTCCCCTTAAAATCAAGATGAGAGGTCAGATTGCTGGCCAAATCGTAGGCAAATTTTTCGCTGAAGTTAAGCGCCGTCTTATGTTCTGTCAGACGATTTTGTCCATCATAAACATACATATTGGCCGCCCCGATCTCATCGAGAGTCTTGATCAAATTGCTAGTCGCATCATATTCGTGCTTTTGGGTGTCGCCTTTGGCATTGATTTTTTGAGTCAAGAGACCATTGGCATCATATTCAAAACTTGTGGCGTGACCATTTGGGTCGGTGAGAGTCTTAAGAAGCTGACGAGGTTCGTAGGCAAACTGGGTTTTATTGCCTTCTCCATCGAGGGTCTGAATTAAATTGGTCGCGGAGTCATACTTATATTTTTGTGTGTTTCCATTAGGATCCATTTGCTCGGTCAAATTGCCCACGGCATCATAAGTCATCTTCGTTTTTCCGGAAGCAGGATCAGTGACCTGAACCATCTGATTGGCTGCATCGTAAGCATAACTTGTTTTTCGACCCAGTGGATCAGTCATCGTGAGCTGATTGCTGGCCGCGTCATACGTATAAGTCACTTGTCCGCCTAGAGGTGTTTTTTCCCCCTCGAGTCGACCCAAAATATCATATTTAAATTCCCGAACATTTCCGTTCCAGTCCGTCATTTTGATCACCCGATCTAAAAGATCTCGCTCATACGTCATGGTGTTTCCAAGCGCATTGGTGATTTTTTCTACAGCCCCTGTTTTAGTGTAAGTGAAGGTCGTAACATTCCCTTTGGGGTCGGTGATGGTTTTAACTAAATCATTCCCATCGTAGGTATAAAGAATGGTTCCTCCTTCGGGCAAAATGGTTTTAATTTTTCTTCCGGCTGCATCATATTCATTACTGGTTTTAAAGCCACGAGCATCGATTTCGCTTATCGGAAGACCATCTACATCATATTCGTAGGTGGTTGTATTTCCCTTAAAATCCTTTCGGGTCTTGAGTTGATTGAGAGGGGTATAACCCATCGAACTTTTGACCCCGATTTCATTGGTGATTTCTTTGAGATTTAAATTTCCGTCATAGGCATAAACCTGAGTGCCCCCATTGGGATCAGTGAGTTTGGTCGTGAGAGAATCTGGATCATAAGCAAAAGCGGCCTCGTGGTCCAAGGCATCGGTCACGGTAGTGCGACGACTGATGGAATCGTAAGTAAAATCAGTTTCTCCCGCCTTCGCGTTCGTAAGCTTGATAAGGTTTCCCTGGGCGTCGTAGCTGTACTTGAGGGTTTGATCGAGAGGAGAAGTAAAGGTAAGAGGTAAGCCTTTTTCGTTGTAAGTGAATTTGACCGCGTTGCCCAAAGCATCGGTTCGCTTGAGGAGGTTCCCTTTGGCATCGTATTCCATCTTCACTTCGCCAAATTGATCTTTAATTTGAGTGGGCTGAGAAAAGGGACCATAGGCAAATTCCTGTTTGTAACCATTGGCCCGGGTGTTGGTGACGGTATTCCCGAAGACATCGTAAGTGTAATTTGTCGTGTTCCCATTTCGATCGACGTACGTGATCATATTGCCTTTTTCATCGTAGGCATAGGTTTCGGTTTGACCCAATTGATCGATCATCTTTACCAGTCGACCTTGTTCGTCGTGAACAAAGGTGATCTTTCCCCCGCGCTCATCGGTTTGTACGGTTTGGCCCTCTTGGTAATCGAAGCTGACCGAACCCCCGTCGGGGTGTTTGATGGAAATGACTTTTTCGCCCTCGCCATCATAGGTAAAAGTCGTCGTTCCGTTGTTGGGATCGGTTTGAGACGTCATTTTGAGGTCTTCATTGTAAGCATAGCTCCAAACCCTTCCGGCAGGACTGGTGACCGTGGCAAGTTGTTTATTTTCGTCGTAAGTGTAAGAAACCACGCGACCGGCTGGATCGGTAATTTTGCTAAGACGGCCTGCTTCATATTCTAATTTGTAAACTCTACCGGCGGTATCTGTGATTTCTTTTAAGAGAAAATCAGCGTTATAAGTAAATTTCATGAGGTTCCCATTTCGATCTTCTATTTCAGAAAGAAGGCCATTTATGTCAAAACGATACTTAGTTCCATCGGGCTTTTGATATTCCACCTCATCGCCAATATCTTTAAGGGTAGCCAAAGTTTCGGAAAACTTAGGAACAAATTCTTCTCCGTTCAGTTCATAATAATCGGCCGAGCCATCTGGTAATTTTACGGCGAATTCGTTCTCAAAAGTATTGAGTAAATAAATATTATACGCAAATTGCCACCCTTGACCTAAATTACTGATACGTCGATCAGAACTGTTATAAGTTCGGGAAAATTCAACCGGAAATCCAACTGAATCAACCTTAAGGTCGGTTTGAGTGCTGTAGTAATTTCCACTATTGGCATTGACAGGATCATCCAAATATCCAGATTCGTGTTGATCCCCGAAATCTTTTTCCCCTAACTGAGGCCCACCTTTTTCGGGAGAATTGGGTTTATTTTCACAAGCAGGGGTTTTTACTTCAACCACATTAGAATCGGCCGTGCCACCGGGACCTATGGCTTGAACCGAATATTTATAGGGGGTATCACCCCAAGCCAATTCATCTTTAAAGAAAGTTACATTGGCATCAGGACTTGTTAAAAGGTCATTGCCTCTAAAAATTTTATAACCAATTTCCCCCTCAACGTCTGACCATGTCAAATTAACACTATTACAAGTTTCCGCAATGGC
>CAZNDI010000047.1:0-8585 GCA_964571805.1 uncultured Candidatus Peribacteria bacterium | reverse complement strand
AGAGCTAATCCGAATTTGAAATTGCAGCAAGCTCACCGCTCCACGCTCTTCGCTCTCCGCTTATAAAAAGTGGTGTCATTACACAGAATTCATCCCAAAGAGTGCGTAAGCTAATTATCCTCGAGGAAGGGCGGGAGTAGAGGAGGGAGAAGGTTCTACAGGGGGAAGGGGAGTGGAGACAGGGGTGACATCCTCCATCACTTTCATATAAGGCATAGGCCTGCCAGCATCATTTTGGGCCAACAACTCTTTAGCCAAAGGCACAATCACACTCTCTTGGTAGAAAAACTCGCCTTCAGGTTGAATGATAGGGAATTTAAGGGCAGGGGTAAAATATTCCACACTTTCATTTTCTTTATATTGCCACAAATTGATCAAAATAGGCTCGGGTGCTCCCACTTCAATCTCCTTCACCTTCGCCTGAACCCCGTCAAAATAATAAGGAGGATAAGAAGCCCCATTCGCCAAATAATCAGCAATCGTTGCCCAATCCGTAATGGCTTCGTAAGCAGAGCTTTGGAATTGATTCACCCGTAAGCCGTTAATACTCGACACTTTCTTATTAAAAATATTCACCCCTACATTCAACCCCATAGGATTGCCCCATTGATCGGAAACTGGCTTACCACTCAAAAGCATGGGGTAAACAAGGTTGATCGTGTCTGGCACATAGATCTCCCCCTCCGGTCGACCCTCTTGTTTGGCTATCATCATATCCCTTTCCCAATATTTTTGAATGATAGGCTCTCCGTAATCAGCGCGGTTGATTTTATACTCTTGCAAAAAAGCATCCGCCATACCAACAAGCGCTTCATCGCTCGGAATGTCACTCATTTTTAACCGAGTGTCTTCGTAACACTTAGTATCCTCTCCACATTGTGCACCAGGGTAGTCCCATTTTTCCCAGTTTTGATAAAGGTTAAAGCTGCTGTCGGTAAAATTGAGGTCCATGATGTAGCCCTTATCTTGGTCTTGCTTAAAGGTGATATTTTGAACTTCCGTGTTTTGAAGGCCTGCCAAATCGACTAAGCCGAAATTAAAGTTCTTGATGAGGTTCATCAAACTCTCAGCATTCGTTTTTTGAGGCAGGCGTTTTAAAACCTCCACTGTGGCTTCAGAAAGGGCCACAGGCTCTCCTTTGTAAATATATTTATAAACCGTTGGCACATCATCAGGAGCCACAATCATGCCAGCCATTTTCTGATCTACGGGCGTTACGGTCACAGTCCCTGTTGACTCTGAATTGCTGATTGTGGAATCGGGTGAGGGGTCAGAGGTAAAAGATCCAGCTGGAGCGGGCGCTTCGCTTGTGATGTCACCGCTGGGGGCAGTCGGCGAGGTGGCCCTAATGTCAGGCTTTAAGCCACTGTCCGAGGCGATGCTCGAAAGAGATCCAAACGCTCCCGGTTCCATGGCGATGATTTGGTTGTTGGCTCCGAACAGGGGGGTGTCACTGTTGGGTTGAGTTTTGACCAGGACAAAAATAACGAGCCCTATGGCTAGAATGCCTACAAACGGTAAGATTAATTTTTTGAACATGTGAATCGCATTAGGTTTTAAATGTTTATATTTCGTATCACTCTGATTTGTGATGACTTCATTATACAGTGTCATGAAAAATGGGGAACAGAAAAAACACTATGGGGACTATGATTCGTTTGATTTTATGATGAGTGTGATTTTTTTATCACGGCTGTAAAAGGTCAATGCGTGCCGCTTTTGACGCCATAATAAAAATTATAGAAAATCATTGATCGCAAAAAATCAAGGCTCAAGACAATGGGGTGTAGAGCTTAGGATCAGCAACGTTGATGAATCTTTTTAAGCCCACTGCGAGCTTCCTAAAATGTGCTGCTCCCGCCGTGCTACCAATCACCTCTTCCGAAGAGGTTGTCATTTGACCTTCATGAGCGCAAAGATGGAGGTGGGGTACTTCTCCTGGAACGTTCATGTCCCAGATTTTACCGATTTTTTGGCCAGCTTTAAGTTCAGCTCCAAGTTCAGGACGCCCTTCTTCTTGTAGGTGTTCATAGACAACGGTAATGATTTTACTCTCTCCATCTTCACCTTCAAATGAATGTTCAACCACCACATGATAACCCCATTCGTCCCCAGAGTGGCCAACCTTTACCACCTTACCATTCGCCACAGCACAAACAGGAGTACCAGGGGCAGCGATGAAGTCGGCCCCCAGATGAAAATATTTTTTATAAAAATCTTCTCTACCCTCTGGACCTTTAAGATAGGGTGCCTCTTCCGAGTTTCCCCATGGATCCCCCAGGTGTCCATATTCTTCTGTGGTTAAAGCCATTCCTTCAAGCGGAGGTGTAAATTTTCCATGAAGTATGTTCGGTGCTTCGCTGTTTGCTGCCACCACATAAATTTCGTGATCGGATGCAGCTTCTCCATTTTGAATCGCTATTTCATACTCACCTGGTTCCGCATCAAAACTAAGCCATTTAATGCCAGGGCGATTTGAACTGAGTTGTAGGCCTTCCGAATCGCTAGATTTTCTGACCTCTAAAATGCCTTCTAATCCGTCCAAGACAACCGTGCATCGATGTCTTGTTGCCTCCACCGTAAATTTATAACGCTGAATTTCTCCCCCCTCAATTCGCGCCGAAATTAAATCTATATTTGGTTTTATCTCAGGGCTCATTCCGGTTGAATTTTAAATTATATCGGGAGGAGAATTTTAATAAATCAATAATAAAAAGTCAATCCCATTGATTGAGAGACATTTTGACCTGGAGGGGGTATCATGGGCAGTGTTATGTTAATCCAATGGATGAAGCCTTCGAAAATAAAAATTCATAGCCTGCTCCTCGCCACTGTCACCTGCTTGCTCATTTTGACGACCCTTGTGGTGAAAGAAATGGACCTCTTCGGCATCCCCCTAGTTTTTGCTTTCGCCATTTTGTTTGAAATCCTCTTGGTCATCCTTTTTTTGTATGAACTGATCAACGTTCTCAGGCACCCCCTCAAGATTTTAGGCTCCATCCTCCTCTCTGGCTTCAGAGGTATGTTTCAAGATCCTTATGTCATCAAAGCCCAAGAAAAATACCCCCACCTTATTCCTGCGGTCCGAAAACTCTTCCTTAGCGAACGTCCTGCGGCTCTGACGCTCACTTTGGGCCTGATCATTTCCCTTTTGTTCTTTTCCTTTTTTTTAAGCCTGGGCAGCAAAGTGCTTTCTAAAGCCCCCTCCATTGTGGTGGATGAGCGAATTCTCAATCTCATTCCCGACATCCGGACCCCCCATCAAAGTGATTTTTTTAGCGTCGTGACTTTTTTGATGAATTGGCAGTCCATTTTATTCATCGCCGTCCTCATTATTTCCTATCTCATTTATAAGAGACAACGGTTCACGGCGCTTCTTTTTGCGGGAATGATGCTTTTAGGTGGGCTTTCAGACTTTATTTTTAAGCATCTTTTTGGCCGAGTGCGGCCCGACGAGAGCCTCAGTCTCATCTCAGAAACAACGCACAGCTTTCCTAGTGGTCATGCTTTTTTTGCTACCCTTATTTTTGGCTTCTTGACCTATTTTTTCACTCGTTCCAGCCGGCATCCCTTACTCAAATTTTTCCTCTTTCTCTTCAGTATTATCACAATTTCTATCGTCAGTTTGAGCCGGGTTTATATGGGGGTTCATTATCCTACTGACCTGTTGGCGGGCATCTTGTTGGGATTTTCTTTATTGGCTCTGGCAATCACTTTAGCTGAAGTCAATCGAAAATATGCTTTTTTTGAACATTTTGAATCCAAATTCTTTCATTTTTTTAGGGACACCAAAGGAGTCCCTCTCCGAGGCTTGGTCGCGGCCCCCTTCCTTCTTCTTTTATTCTCCCTAGCCTTTCATACCTCTTTCATCCATCTGCGCACCATTCAGACTGATGATTTGACTAAAACCATCCAAACCTTGGATTTGGAAACGATCAATCAACTCACCAAGTATACCGAATCCTTAAGGGGGCACCGGGTTGAGCCTGTCAGCTTTATTTTTATCGGAACACAGCAGAAACTCGAAGCTTCTTTTCAAGAAAAGGGCTGGTATAAGGCGGATCAAGCCACAGTTTCAAACGGTTTAAAAGCCCTTTCAGCGGCCTTCAAAAATGAGTCTTACAACACGGGGACGGTCACGCCTGCCTATTTTGACACTCAACCTCAAACGTTTGCTTTTCAGCGTTCGGATAAAAAAGGAACCTTCCGGGAGAGGCATCACATCCGCCTGTGGAAAACGGAATATGAGTTGCCGGAAGGTCAGTCCATATGGGTGGGCACAGCCAGTTTTGACACGGGGTTAAAATTTAGCAATACGTTGCTGTTGACGCATAAAATTGATCCCAACATCGATGCTGAGCGGGCCTATATTTTAAAATCCCTGGGTTTAAACGATTTGAAATACATTCAAATGGTCAAGCCTCAACTGGGGCTGAATGCCTTTGGAGATCAATTCTTTACCGACGGAAAGGCCGCGATTGTTGATCTTTCCAAACAAGAAGGGTTTTGATTTAATATCTCATCTCACGCACCTCCTGCGATTCACTCTTCTTCAATAACAAGCGGAGAACGGCTAATCACAAGCGGTGAGCGGTGAGCGGAGAGCTAAGCGCAATTTCAAATAGCAGCAGCTCCACGCTCCACGCTCCACACTCCACGCTCCACGCTCCACGCTCCCAAGGCGTTGCCACTAAGAGGAATCATCCGTAAAGGGTGTGTAAAATGAGTTAATATATAAAATATATTTCATGAAAGTGTCCTGCATCGTTCCTGTTTACAATGAGGCAAAGCGAGTTTCAGCCGTTTTGGACGCTCTGATCCACCACGAAATGATTGATGAAATCATCGTGGTCAATGATGGCTCGACGGATGATTCCGAACTTTTACTGAAGGAGATAAAAGGCATAAAATTCATCACTTATACAAAGAATAAAGGCAAAACCCAAGCTCTCAAGCGGGGGTTGCAGGAGGCCAAAAATGAGTGGATCATGACCATTGACTCAGACTTGCTCGGTTTAACCCAGGCTGACATCACGGCTTTAGTAAACCCCATTCATGATCAAGACCTGCACATGACCATGAGTCTGCGGAAAAATAGCTTGAGCCTCTTCAAACTTTTTGGCTTAGATTTCATTTCAGGGGAACGTGTTTTTAAAAAATCTCTGATTCCCGATCTCGATCAATTAGACCGCTTGCCTAAGTTTGGATTCGAAGTTTTTTTAAATGACCTTTTGATCGCCCAAAAAGGAAGTCTGGGTGTGGTGGATTGGAAAGAGGTGGTCACCCCCCGAAAATCTGTAAAGTTTGGATTTTACGCAGGTTACAAAGCAGATGTTAAAATGTTTTTTGAGCTGGTGGCAGTCATAGGCATGACAGGAATGCTACGGCAGCTTTTGAAGATGAGAGCCTTGATGAAAAAATAGATCGCCCCTGATCTGGGATTTCTAAACGTGTGTGAGATGTTGAATGAAGTGTTTGGTTGAATTTTTCCAAGAAAATTGAGTCGCCTTTTTTCGACATGCTTCAGGATCAAGGGTCAAGCATTTTTTGGCTGCTAGCTCCAAATTTTCCTCACAGTAGCCATCTTTCCCCGAGCTGATGATGTCTCTCGCTCCTGGCACATCATAAGCGGCCACAGGTAGGCCACAGGCAAGCGCTTCGAGCATGCTCAGTCCAAATGTGTCTGTTTTAGAAGGAAAAACAAAAACATCCGAAATAGAAAGCAGGTCCACCATCTCCTGCCCCGTCTTTCGTCCCACAAAGAGGGTGTTTTGGTTGAATTCTTTTTCCAACCGAGGTCTCATGGCTCCTTCACCAATGATCAACTTTGAGCCTGGCAAATCGCATTCCAAAAAGGCTTTGATGTTTTTTTCTGGACCGATTCGCCCTAAAAAAGTGAAGATGGGCCGGGTGAGACCGGGGGGTATTTTGGCCTCAGGGTTTTTTTTGAATCGTTCCTCATCCACTCCTAAGGGGCAAATGAAAATGTTTTTGAAGTTTTTTTTCTCTAGCTCCTCCTTCAGACTTGGGGCACTGACCATCATTTTATCAGCGGGAGCATTGAACCATCTCAAATAGCTATAGGTGGCCCGTTTTAAGCCTCCAAATCTGATTTTGAGATATTCTGGGGCGCGAGTGTGATAAAACGTGGTGAATTTCCATTTCTTTTTTAAACAAACGGCTCTCGCGGATAAGCCTAAGGGGCCAGGGGTGGCCAGATGGATGTAGTCTGGTTTTTCCTTTACCAAGAGCTTTTCCATTTTTCTTCTGGCAAACAAGGAAAGCCTTATGTCTTTATAAAAAGGAAGGGTGACATTTAAAAATAATCCCGGATGAATGACAGAAACGGTAAATCCTGCTTCTTCCAAGCCCTTTTTGAGATTGAGGAGGGAGGTGACTACCCCATCTCTTTCGGGTGGCCAGACATCGGTGATGAAAACCACTTTTTTCATTTCTTTTTTTTCTTTTTTAAGAAGAGGTAGATTAATACGCCAATTATAATAACAAGGCTGATCTTCCCGTAAACTCCAAAATATTTATCTATACTGTTGTAAGCGTGGCCAAAATAATAGCCAATGAGCATGATCCCTAGGGTTTTAATCATGCTAGCCAAAAGGTTGACCCCAATAAATTTAAAAAGAGGCATTTTTGTCATACCTGCAGCCGCTAAAATGACACTTCCGATCAATTGAGTTTTCCCAAATAAGAGAGTTTTTATACTGTGATTTTTAAAATGATCCTCCGTTTTAATTACGGTTGATTCGTTTAAACCGAAAAATTTACCCCATTTATGGATGAAGGGTTTGCCCCCCCACCTTCCAATGGCATAGTAAATCAGATCTCCAATAATATCCCCTAGTACTAAAATAATATAGGCGACACCAAAATTGAAAATTCCCTTGGTGACGAGAAATCCTCCAAGAACCGTAACGATGGGCCCCTCTAAGATTGAGAGGGGAAAAAGAAGGTAATATTTGTAAAGAATGAGGAGCTGGATGATTTCTTCGAGAGAGGACATGAAAATAGGGAATAGAAAAAGGACTACTTTCATCTTACTCGCTTACTCCTGCCCCTCCAAATTTTTGGCTTCATGGTGCACGGCAGCCTCCCTCCTTTTCAAGAGCAGGGGAAATACGCTCGCAAGTACGGCGATGTGCAAAGCAAGGCCAGCAGCGAAGCTCACTGGGATGCAGTAAATCCCAATGTGGGGCGCCAGCATAAAGGCGGCAAAGATCGTCAAGCCGATGGTGAAGGCGTGCATGAGCGCAGGAATGAGGGTGTTGCGCAGGGCATAAAAAGCCCGATGGTAAATGTACATCATGCTTTCTAAGGGGACCGAAATACAATAAACCATTAACACCCCCGTGACCAATTGAATGTCTTTCTCCCCAAATTCACCCCCACCCAACACCACGCTGATGATTATTTTACTCAATAAAGCCAGGGCTATAGCCCCCAAAGTGGTGTAGAAAAGGGCTCGGAAACGATTCTTTTTAAAATCGGCTTTAAATTTTTCGAAATTCCCTTTCCCCGCATCGTGACTCAAGGTTGAAAACATGGCTAAAGCAATGGCAATCCCGATGAGACTCACCGGCAAGCTCTGAAAATTCCGCCCATAATTATAAGCCGTCACACTCCCTTCGGGAAGGCTGGTGGCGATTTTGGTGAATTGAGCAAGCATCAATTGGGCCAAAATATATTGAGGGATTTTAGGATAGGCCAACTTAAAGGTTTCTTTCATCTCTGGGGTCAGCTTAAAATCGGGTTTTATCTTGAATTTAAATTTTCTTTTTTTAACCGCCCACATCCGGTTCAGAAGATGGAGCAAGGCTCCAAATAAAGTCCCAACCACCATTCCCATCACGCCGAAATGGGGATAAAGGTAGCTCACTCCCACGATGATTCCCAAATTATAAAAGACAGGGGAGAGGCCGTACCAAAAAAATTCTTTCAGACTGAGGAGTACTTGTCCGTAAATACTGCTGATGGCAAAAATAAGCGGGGAAAGGAGCATGAGTCGCGTCACTTTTATATATTCCTGCAGGTCTGTCCCTTTATAATCCACCAATAAATGGGAAAAATAGGGGAGAAAAATGATGGATAAGACCGAACCTAAAACCACAATGGCAACCCCCCAGGACATCATTTGATGAGCATAGCGATAGCCCGCCTGTTTGTGCTCATCATATTTTTGGGTGAAGATGGGTACAAATCCCGCCGAAAGCACGCTTAAAATAAGCACGTTATACAGCATTTCTGGCAACGTGAACGCGGCGTTGTAAATGTCGAGGGTTTTGGAAAGGCCAAAGGTATGGGCAAAGGCTCTGTCGCGCAGCATTCCAAAAAAATAGCTCATGCCCGAGGTGATCGTCAGCGCCCATGAAGAATAAAAAATCAGCGTTTTGAGGTCATGTTTTTCTCGGAGATTGCGGAGGAAGGAGGGCATAGAATTTGCTTTATAAAAAATTTATATGAGGTTAAATTGAGTTTTTAGTTTTTTCAATGGTCTCAAATAGGCCTTCTATATCTAGGCTTCCACAACGCTTAATGAGGGTGGGGTGATCTTTCTTGAAATTATTAACAGT
>CAZNDI010000046.1:0-8934 GCA_964571805.1 uncultured Candidatus Peribacteria bacterium | reverse complement strand
TTGGCGCTTTTCTTAAAAATATCTTTACGGATTTCTTGCCCATTACGAAAGAAAAAAACCAAATTCTTGAATTATCTATTCCAAAAAAACCCCAAATTTTTGCTCAAATAGATCAAGTTCAAATGCGCCAAGTCATGCACAATCTCCTCAAAAATGCCTCTAAATTTACGCCAGAAAAAGGCCGCATCATTTTGACAGTTGAGAAAAAAATGAAAAAAATTATTATTTCTGTAGAAGATGATGGCCAAGGAATACCGGATGATCTCAAAAAAGCCGTCTTCGAAAAATTTAGAACCAAGTCTTCGGGAGGAGGAATAGGATTGGGACTTTATCTGTGCAAAAAAACCATCGAACTTCACAAAGGAAAATTATGGGTGGAAGATTCATCAAGCGGAGGAGCTTCGTTTAAAATTGAGCTGGCCGCTTCAAATAAATAGACGATCCACATATTCCACCAATTGTTTGGGAGACATGTTGATTTTGAGAAGATAATCATTGGCCCCCGCCTTTCGAGCCGCGGCCTCCATCTGAAATTCACTATGATTGGATAGCATGGCAATTTTAATCTTGGGATTGGATTTTTTGAGCAAAGGAATCAATTCCATCCCCGACCTAACCTCCCCCTTCAAAGTGTTGTCCAAAATCGCAGCATCCGCCTCAAAAGACTCATAAGCATCCAACAACTCCTGAGTTTCGGTATACAATTTTACCTCGTGACCCGCTTCGGAGAGTTTTTTATAATAAAGCTTCGCCAAAGCTGCCTCGTCTTCGAGAAGAATGATTTTTTTGGGCAAAGATGTCTTAAGGCTTTTTTCTTTCATATCCTTAACGTATAATTATGATTGTATTATATAATGCCCTTCCCCAACACACAATGAATAATGGCCGAGCCTTTATCAAGCATGAGATCCTGAATATTGTCACCCTTTTGAATTTTCTCATTTTAGACACCAGCCTTTCGTCTGAAAAGAAACGAGAAATTTTGGGTCATCTTAAATTACTGGGCGTATTGACAGCGGAAGAGGAGTTTTTGGCGGATAAAAAGAAACAATTTCTTTATCAAAAGCTTGAATTGAAGGATATTTTAGAAATGGTCCACTTGGTAATTGAACATCAGACTAAGAAAAATAAAATCCACCTTAAAGTGGAGACGGGGAGCCTGATGATCAAAGGGGACCGGAATGTCATAAAAAATGGCTTAGAAAATCTCCTTTTAAGCTTGATGAAACGCTCAAAAACCATAGAAATTGATATTGATGGGCAGCAGAAATGCCTCTTCATCAACTATGAAGCCAAAGAAACGTTCAAAGTGGAACCTGGCAGCGCCTTGGATTATTTGAAAAAACCCCATGAAGACCAAGATATATTATGCAAAATTGCCGTAGAAATCATGAAAGCCAGCGGCATAAAAATAGAGTATAAGAAGAATAGGATAAAAATTAAATTTTAAATCTCTCAATCGCAGGCCTCCCAACAATCGCATGACCCCCCTCCACCTCGGCGGACAGGCAACCTCCCCTCAAATCAGGGAGGGGGCTTTTATCGCGACCCTCCCCAACCCCTCCTCAGGGAGGGGCTTTTGCATTATTATTACTTGTCATTCCATGACGGAGTTTACGAAGATCATGGAATCGTCTGTATTCTTAATTCCTAGTTATTCTAGTTCTTTAGAATAAAGACGACTCTAGGATCGCACTCCGTTTGTCCTAGAGTGACAATGAAACTTATCTTACTTATCTTTGCTTCCGCCGCGGCGGACTGGGGGAGGTCCCTTAGCTTCGGAGAGGGGACGGGGGAGGCCTCTTAGCTTCCAATAAAGAATTTTTTGAATGTGCTATAATGAAAAGTGTTCTTTAGCATTATTGACGGAAACCCCAAAAAAGGGCCAAAAAAATTATAGTTTTTGTTTGCCGAAGTAAATAAAAACTGTTTTTGGACCCTGCGATTTAAAGGGGTCCCCAAAAATTGTCGGAACTCAGCGAAACGAAGTGAAGCTGAGTGTAGAAATTTTTGGGGAAAAGGAGACGCTTGCGGAAGCCGGAATCAGTGGCGACTAGACACTGATGTAGGCTGGAGCAAAGCGTCGACGTGGGGATGTATTTGGTTTTGACATCGATGATTCAAGCCAGAAAATGGCAATCCAGGTATCGTGCTGTCTGCCTGCTAATTAGTCCAGCGCAAATCTAAATGCTAAAACAACTGCATTCAAATCTCTTGCTAACCGTTTCGCATTTGCACCTGCTGCAAATTCTAACGTTTACGCCTTTGCTGCGTAGTAGCTTGAGGTATACGGCTGTCTAATCACGGCCTCGTCTTATCGTCCGACACCTGCTGAGTCGATAAGGCGTAATTTAGCAGGTTAGGCCATCTATACGCTTTTAGAGGATAGATGGATGAAAACCCACCCTAAATAAGCAGAGTTGCTTTTGTCTTTCCTGATGACTCCGACGAAAATTTTAGAAAGACTAAGATTGTGAACGACGTTTTTTGACTTCATCTTTGCACCCCGGTTCGACTCCGGGCATCTCCACCACCACCCAAATTCCATGCTCCTGCTTACGAATCCGCCTCTAATCGAGTCGGCTTCTTCAGCATACGCATGAATTTGGGTCCCTCCCCAAAAATTTCTCCAGTCGCCTTGTTTTGCCTGCGGCAAATCTTTGGCTCCTTGCGACAATTTTCGGGGACCCCTGAATCGCAGGGGGCTAGCTTGTTTAGTTTGAGGGGTTTAGTTCGCCCTTTGGGCTTACTTTGATAAGTTTATGGGAGATTGAGTTTAATTCCCCTCTTGATAAAGAGGGGTTAGGGGAGATTTGCGATGGGCTCCCCTCCTTGGGAGGGGCTGGGGGAGGTCACCATTCCCCTCTATTAGAGGGGCGCAGGGGTGTGTGCGATTTGCTCCCCTCTTGATAAAGAGGGGGTGGGGGAGATTAGCGATGGGCTGGGGCAGGTCTCCAGGCAATATTGAATTTTGACCTGCTCTTGTGTTATTTTGAATAAGGAAATTCAATAATCTTTTCACAATGCCAAATTGGCAAATCACGACCAGTAAAGACCTGCCTCCTGAGCTCCTCATTCCTCACCGGGAGGTCAATCTTTTGTGGTACGGCCCGAGCGAGCTTTTGGTTGCGCGGCATGAGGATGGCCAGATGAGGGGGGTTATTCGGGTGGCCATGCGCGATCATCAGGCCTTAAAACATGGTTTGATTGCCGATTTGCAGAGCAATCCCGATTTTCCTCAAGAAAATGAAGGGGTCTCTGAAGCCTTGATTACGGAGGCAGAAAAATACCTCCTCCAGCAAGGCGTTACTAAAATTGATGCCATTGTTTTGGATGGACAAAAACTCACTGAACCTTTTTTAAAAGCCGGTTATTGGGCCTCACGCAAGACTGTCGTGTTGGAATGGGATTTGTCCACGATCGAAAGCCCAGAAACGTTCTCTGAAATCGATATTCAGCTGACTTCTGAATTCGACATCGACGAAGTCACCGACTTTATCCTCAACTCTTACCAACCCTACTACCAATGGTGGAAAGACGACGCCCACGACCGATTGTGGGAAAGAATCGATTATCCGGCGGCGGCTCCGGATGAAATCGAACAAAAAAATCTGGCTGACAATAAAAAGCGTATCGTTGAAATGCTGACACAATTCAATCAAAAAATCCCTCAACGTTGGGTCATGGCTCGGAAGGAGGGGAAGCTGGTTGCTTTGTGCGATGTCAAAATCATGGACAACGAGAACTTCGACTGGGGTATCCTGATCACTCGGGAGCACCCGGGTAAGGGGGTGACCAAACAAATGCTCCTAAGCGCCTTAAACTGGCTCAAATCGGAAGATCAAAGGATTGCCTCGGTCACCGCCACCTCGGGCATGGACGACTTCGACCCCACGGTTTATCTTTACACGTTGTCGGGCGCCAAAATACAGGGAGAGTTTTTAAATCTTGTGAAGCGCACCTCATTAAAAATTGAAGATTGAACATTTAAGATTCTTATAAATTTTTTAATTTTCAATTTTTAATTTTCAATCAGAAAGGGTGTATAATATCCTCGTAGAACTTAACTTAAAATTGTATGACTTTCACCCTCAAAGACCTGCCCTTCGGCAAAGATGCTCTCAAAGGAATTTCGGAGCGCACCAATGAAATCCATCACGACAAATTGTATGCTGGTTATGTGAATAAAAGAAATGAAATTGAAGCAGGCCTTTTGACGGCAGATCGTTCCAAGGCAGCTCAAACCTACAGTGAATTCCGAGGGCTAAAATTAGAGGAAACCTTCAACGCAGATGGAGTCATTTTACATGAGCTCTATTTTGACTCTATGGGAGGTAATGGCCAAGCTTCAGGTGCATTTAAAGATAAGGTGATCGAAGATTTTGGTTCATGGGAGGCTTTCATCGAAGATGCCACTGCCACTGCCATGGCTGCCAGAGGGTGGATGGTGACGGCTTACGACCCCAGTGACAAAAAAATCCATAACTTCCTGTGCGACACTCACAATCAAGGCGGGGTATGGGGAACCATTCCTCTTTGGACCATCGACTGCTTTGAGCACGCCTACTTCATCGATTACGGGTCTGATCGCAAGGCTTACATCACCGCCCTTTTAGAAAATATCAATTGGGAAGCAGTCAACAAGCGCTATGAAGCGGTGATGACTTGAATTTGAATCGTCAAAAAAACAAAATAAAAAATGGACTTACAACCTGACCTCCTCCTTAAATTTCTCACCGCCCTCGGTTTGGGGGCGCTCGTGGGGGCTGAACGTGAGATAAGAAAGGGGAAAGCACTGGCGAGTGACAGTGGTTTTGCGGGGTTCCGAACCTACAGTTTGGTGGCAATTTTGGGGTTTGTGGGAGCTTATTTAGGCAATGAAATCACCCCTTGGATTCTGTTGGTCCTCTTGGCGGCTGTGGCCCTGTTCTTTTTGGCGGAGCATTTTAATGAAGCGCGAAAACTAAATTTTTTAGGCATCACCTCCGAAATCGCTGCCATCATCACTTTTTTGATTGGAGTGATCTCATTTTACTATCCGCTTTTAGCCGTGATTTTAACGGTGGTGACGGTCCTAACACTCAATTTTAAGAATCCCCTCCACAGTTTCATTCGAGGGTTGGAGCCTGACGAATTTTTATCTGCCGTCAAATTCATCATTGTCGCTTTTGTCATCCTCCCCCTTTTGCCCAAAGAACCGATTGATCCTTGGGGTCTCATTTCCCTTTTCAATGCCTGGCTTGTTGTTGTTTTGGTCTCGGGCATCAGTTTTGTGGGATATATTTTAGTCAAAACCGTGGGGACTCAAAAAGGTTTGGGGCTCACCGCTTTGCTTGGAGGTTTGGCCAGTTCTACGGCCACCACCATCAGCATGGCCCAACAAGGCAGCAAAAATAAAACGATTGTAAATCCCTTTGTTTTTGCCATCCTCATCACTTCCATGATGATGTTTGGGCGAGCCTTGTTTGAAGTGGCAGTGATCAATCCAAAACTTTTAGCTCCCTTGACCTTCACTTTGGGCGGAATGATTTTGATGAGCATCCTCGTTTTGCTGATTTTATGGAGGTGGGATAAGGGCAGGCAAACCAAAACAGAGGCCTTGACCCTCACCAGTCCCTTTAAACTGTGGTCCGCTCTTCAATTTGGCATTTTATACCTTCTCATTCTCGTGGCTGCTGAGTTGGGCAATAAATATTTTGGGCAAGGCGGGGTTTATGTCGCCAGTTTCCTTTCGGGTTTGGCTGATGTAGATGCGATCACTCTTTCTCTTTCAAAGCTTTCAGCAGAAACAAAATTGACCTCCTCGCTTGCCGTTCAGGGTATCACAATTGCGATCATGACCAATACGCTGATTAAACTTGTCTTTGTCCGTATTTTTGGCACCCCTAAACTTTTTCGCCGCGTCACCGTGGTCCTTTTGCCCATCTTTTTGGTGGGCATGGGCATGATGATTTTTGTTTAAAGAAAGCAAGGCGTTTAGAGCTTACAAAGAAATAATGGGGATCTCAAAATCCTTCCAAAATTTCATCAGAAGCCTACAATCAATTTTGTCTCATACATACATAACTTTTTATTCACATGAAAAACGAAGACATCCTCAACGCGTTGCAATGGCGCTATGCGGCAAAAGTATTTGATTCCAGCAAAAAAGTATCCGAAGAAGACCTGCATACCATCCTTGAAGCTGGTCGTTTGGCTCCCAGTTCAGTGGGTTTAGAACCCTGGAAATTCATTGTGGTTAAAAATGAAACCCTCCGTAAAACCCTCCGAGAAGCCGCTTACGATCAACCCAAAGTCACGGATGCTGCTTACATTATCGTCATTGCTCACCGAACCGATGCTCAAAATCTCACCCCTGAGCTCATCCAAAGAACAGCCAAAACACAAGCAAAAGCTGAATCCGACTTGGAGGGGTTAAAGGGGATGGCCGATGGATCAATAAAAGGGCGATCTCAATCTGAAGATACCTTACAAAGTTGGTTGGCTGCTCAGAGCTACATTCCCCTTGGGATCATGATCCAAACCGCAGCCCTTCTTGGCATCGACAGCGGCCCCATGGAAGGATTTCACCCCGGCCAAGTCGACGATATCCTTGGTCTCAAATCCCAACACCTCCATGCCACCACCATGCTTGCCCTAGGCCATCGAGGAGACGACCACCACGCCACTCTCCCAAAAACCCGCAGGTCATTTGAGGAAGTGGTAGAAATGATGGAGTAGTAAGAGACCTCCCCCAGCCCCTCCTCAGGGAGGGGAGCCCATCGCTAATCTCCCCCAACCCCTCTTTATCAAGAGGGGAGTGGAGACCTCCCCCGACCCTTCCCAAGGAGGGGAGTAAAGATAGGTTTAAACCTCCCATAAACTTATCAAAGTAAGCCCCCCAGGGCGAACTAAACCCTACCAACTAAACAAACTAACCCCCCCCTGCAATTCAGGGGCCCCCTAAAATTGTCGCAAGGAGCCAAAGATTTGCCGCAGGCAAAACAAGGCGACTGGAGAAATTTTTGGGGAGGGACCCAGAAATGAACGTAGGCTGAAGAAGCAAGTTCGATTAGAACTTGATTCGCAAGCCGGAGTTCATTGATGGGTGGTAGCGCCAAGGGGAATTGAACCCCTGTTGCCGGAATGAGAATCCGAAGTCCTAGCCACTAGACGATGGCGCCGTAAACTCACATTACGGATGGTGGGCCGAATTGTTGGCCGTATTGTGGATACCACTATTCGGTCCACCATACGGCCAACAATTCGGAATTTTATTTTACTTTAGCTCAACATTTGATGCAACGGCAAAAAAAAGTTATGATGAGTTCAACAAATTCTTAAAACCACCCCATGGATTCAAAAATTAAAGTTCTGGTTGAGGCCATCACCAACTCTCATGTCAAAAGCTTGATCGAAACACATGTCAAAGAATTGACGTTTGATGAAAGCACAAAGCACTTGGTCATTCACATGGACAATGTTGCTCCACTTCATGAGCTGGAAGGAAAAGAAGAAGACAAGCACTTAAATAAAGGCCTTGCTGAAGTCTACGGGGAAGACATCACTTACGAATTCAGAACTCATGGTCATACCCCTCACGAGCGTGATAAAGTCACGGGTCGACGGATTCAATGGTAATTGAAATGTTTTATACCAGGGGCAACAAAGGGTCATGACCCCTTACCGAAAACACATTTCAATTCTTAATTCTCAATTCAATCCTAAAAGGAGAAAAACTCTTTCGGTGAATTTGACATGCCCCATGTTCTTCAATGGCTTTGAGATGAAGCGTTGTGCCATAACCCATGTGTTGATCAAAGCCGTATTCCGGGTATTTTTTGTGATACTGACGCATCAGCTTGTCACGATGAACTTTGGCCAATATTGACGCTGCCGCTACGCATAATACCGACTCGTCCGCTTTCACGATCGCTTTTTGAGGAATGTCCATAATATTTATGGCGACTGCATCGGAAATTAAAAAATCAGGAAGGGGATTCAAGCTCAAAACAGCGCGTCTCATCGCCAATTTACTGGCATTCAAAATCCCCATTTCATCGATTTGCTTCCATCCCACTACGCCAATCCCAAAACTGACAGCTTTATTTTTAATCTCCACAAAAAGTTGCTCTCGTTCCAAGGCTGTGAGCTTTTTAGAATCCTGAATCAAAGCATTCTCGTAATCTTTTGGCAAAATCACCGCTGCTGCCACGACAGGCCCGGCCAAAGGCCCTCGCCCCGCTTCATCGGTGCCTGCAATCAGCTGAAAACCTCGCTGCCTGAGATGATTTTCTTCTTGTTTCATTATTTAAGTATATAAGTGGGTAACTTGTAGCTATATAAGTACCAGTTAAACACTTACTAGTTACAAACTTACCAGTTAAACACTTACTAGTTACCACTAGATCTAGGTTGAGCGCATGTGATTCGGCAAGGGGCCATGACCCCTTAAGGCCTTAATTTACCATTCATATTTTGCCCCCCCTCCTTGGGAGGGGCTGGGGGAGGTCTCCTACTTTCTCCTTAAAGCGGCTTTCATTTCTGGGGTAATCGTTTTGGTGCTCAAAATCATCAAGCCGTAAATCAAAGCACCTAAGGGAATTAAAATCCCTAGTTTCCACACAAACCAAGCGTTTGACATCCAGTGTTCTCCCAGCCAAATCACAGCCCCCATCAAAAGTGATGAAAGAAGAATTTTAAATCCCGTTTTATAGCTCAAATGCAGCCCTAAATCCTTTTTCACTATTCGCGAGGTCAGAATCAAAATGAAAATTTCACACAAGATGGTGGTGAAGGCTGCACCTCTAAAGCCCCAATGGGGGATGGCGAGATAATTTCCCACAATGTTGAGGGCCACACATCCTGCGTTGATGTAAATCAGTTTTTTTTGCTTATTCAAGACTACAATCGTGAAGGCAAAAATCACATTCATGAAAGAAAAGAACATTGCGA
>CAZNDI010000045.1:0-8988 GCA_964571805.1 uncultured Candidatus Peribacteria bacterium | reverse complement strand
CCGGGGGGGTTTAGTTTGTTTTGTTTATTGTAAAAAAACCTTTTTTGGCCCCCCGCGTGGGGTGGGGGGGGGGGAGGGCTCCACTCCCCTCCTAATCAAGAGAGAAAAGGCGGTGCATACAATTCATGTCTCTTATCTTTTGCACAAAAGGATCATTTATAGATTTACAAATGAAAATTTGTAAGTAGAATGGGATAAGTGAAGAATTAGTTACTCAGGAGTTTTTTGTCATCGGGGTGTAGCTCAGTTGGCTTAGAGTGCACGCTTTGGGAGCGTGATGTCGCAGGTTCGAGTCCTGTCACCCCGACCATTAATATATTTTAGTTCCAAATAGGAATATTATTGACTCCTGTCAACGATATTATCAAGAAGTTAATTTGCCCGCTTGCTAAAGTGATGAATATTTGCTATAATTAGGCTTGAATTAAAAATATAAAAACAAAAAAATGAAAAAACTAGCCCTAAAGCTATCGTCAACCTTGACTTTGCTCGCTATCTTTACAAATCAAGCCCTTGCTCAAGCGGGGAGCTCTTTTTTTAGTAATCCTCAGTCCGGCGGTGTTCCCGATGCTGTAGCTCAAAATACCCTGGGCCAAAACATCACCACTCTCATCAATTACTTTTTAGGTTTCTTGGGTTTGATTGCAGTGGCCTTCTTGATTTATGCCGGTGTGCTCATGGTGACGGCTGGAGGTGATGAAGATCAAGTGGGGAAAGCAAGAAAAATCATCACTTATGCAGTGGTGGGTATCGTCATTATCCTACTTTCTTACACCATTGTTACCTTTGCTGTAAACGCTCTAGGGTAAAGATCAATCAGAATAAATTTAAAAACCCCTATTCAACTCAATGCATAGGGGTTTTTTGATCTCCATGTTTTAAGCTAACTCAACGGGGGCTTCGACCACTTCTTCCTTTTTAGTATTATTATCATCGATAATGATCACCCTTGGCAGAACTTTAAGAATTCTTTCGTAGGGGAAGATCCTTTGAGCATAGGGGAAAATACCAAGAAAAGACTTTTTACTGTAAATTTGACGAATGACATAAGTTTCCGTTGAAAAAGATAGATTATAGACTCGGCCATAGTCTTTTTGCTTCTCATTTTGAACCGAGGCATACAAGAACTCCCTCCCTTCATCTAAAATGGCTGCAATTCGGAGGACCTCAGTAGGATCGCAAATCATTTTGTCTGACTTGATATAGACATTTTTTTTAAAAGCTAAAATGTTAGAGGTGAGGAGGATGGCATTTCGGGCAGTTAGCGTGAGGGGCTTGACCCAAAAGGCTTCAATTATGCCCGTGTCAGGATCAATGATGGGCCAATTGAGCAGGGCTAGAATCTCGCCTGTTTCAAAGTGAAGCACTTTTTCTCCTCTGAGGGATAGAATGTCTTTGATCATTTTGAGTAGTAACTATTATGTAGTATGTAGCATGTATTATGTAGTATGCATATTTCTAAAATAAGTCCTACGTACTAGTGAATGCTTACTGCTTACTGCTTACTGCTTACTGCTTACTGCTTACTGCTTACTGCTTACTACAAACTAGAATAATTTCATTTGATTGATCTGGCAAACTTTAGTAGAATTTCTTTTGTTATCCGGGCGTAGTTCAGCCCCAAAGGAGAGGCTTTGCCTTTGGTAGAATGCACGGCCAGAGTAGTGTAGACTGAGTTCAAATATCGGGGCGTAGTTCAGTTGGTAGAATGCACGGCTGGGGGTCGTGTGGTCGTCGGTTCGAGTCCGGCCGCCCCGACCATTTATTAATTTCGACATGAAAAAACTGGCGATCTATTTCTCTTCTCCCGGTGTGATGGATTATCCTTTTACTAAAAGTGTTTTTTTTGAGAGTTATTGTGAAATCATTGATCATCTTGAACGACAAGGGATTGAGGTGGCTGTGGTACGAGGCAACTCTTACCAAAAAAAGGGCCAGTGGCAACCTTGGTTTAAAAAAGTGGGGGTTGAATTCTTGAAGCAAAATACAGTTTTCAAATCGGATTTGATTTGGAACAAGGATGATCTAAATACCTTTCCTGTCGTGAGAGATTGTCCTGTGCTCAATGACGTCGATTTTGATGAAATCTGCAGAGATAAGTTGAAATCGAGCGAATTTTTTGGCGATATTTCCGGTAAAACTTTTCTTTTGAATTCTTTTGAAGATTATAAAAAGTATGTGTCGGAGCTTTCTTCCAAAAAGATTGTCCTTAAGCCGAGGTTTGGCGAGCGAGCTGAGGGTGTTTTTGTTTTAGATAGAGAGAGCGTTCAGCCGAATTTGTATGAAAGCTGGAAGGATATTTTACTTCAAGAGTTTTTGGACTCGTCTTTGGGTATTCCCGGAATGGTTGAAGGGATTCATGAAATTCAAGTTTTTATGGTGAATGGTCGTTTTGCAGGGGCACGCATTAAAGATTATCCGGAGGGAGTCTATGTGGCCAGCGTCACTGGCAAGGGAGTTTTGGCTACCATTTTCAGCGTGACTAGAGAAAATCTTCCGGCTGAATTGTGGGAGATTGTCCAGGTTTTGGAGGAAAAAGTAGCCAAATTTAACCCTCGACTTTATCGGGCAGACTTTGTGAGGACGCCGAAGGGGTATCGAATGATTGAAATCAACTCGCGTCCGGGCATTGGGCATCCTGAAAAAGACGGGCCAGATTATTGGTTTTTTAATGGGAAGATCGTTGATGTTTTTTGTGAGTTTTTGAAGTAGAGATTCTGGATTCTGAAAAATACTGTCTCTTTCGACCTGGGTTAATTTCTGAGCATTTCTTTTTCTAACTCTTCTTCAATGGCGTCTAGGTTTGTTTTTTGTTTCATGGCGATGAGCTCTTGATCGTCCTGAGGAGCTAGGCCGAGGTGGTCGTGAATTTGATCTAAAATGATGAGAATTCGAGTGATTTCTTCTTCGGCTCGAACGTTGATTTGGAGGTCGATTTCTTCGCGCAATTCAGCGATGCGGGCGGAGCGATTTTGGCTGATGAGGACGATGATAGCAAGAAAGATGGCTTCTAGAGAAACGACCATGGTGAGGAGACCGAAGGGGAAGGGGTCGAAGGGGTCAAAGCCTGGAATGAGGCCGGTATTTAGGATTACCCACACTAAAAACCAAAGCGCATTGAGACTTAAAAAAAGGACGGTTCCAAAGGAATCAGTCAAGAAGTCAGCGATTTTGTCGCTTAGTTTTCGATCGAGGTCAATTTTAGCCTTGAGGCTTTTTATTTTCTCGCGGTGTCGAGCGACGAGTTTCTTGTGTAAATCATTGCTTTTGCTGCTTGTGAGGAGAATTTCAAAGAAAGACATAGGTTATTTTTTTTATTTATTTGCCCCTATTTTAGATTGAAAGTGGTACTAAAAACAATAGGAATGATGAATTTTGCCTTCCTGTTGCTAAATTCTACTTTTTGGCCTATAATACATAGAAAACCTAAAATTAAAACCCATGGAGCCAAATTTAAATGACCCTGAAATTAAAAGTGAAATCAATCCACCGTTAGAGGCAAGTCCTGCGGATCATAAATCGAGTTGGATAGTCTATGCTTTAATTATTACTGGTGCCTTACTCCTGATAGGGGGTGGGATTTTTGTTTATTCTAAATTTTATAGCCCACAAGTCATTTCTTATAATGCTTTAGAAAATTTTAGCAAAAGCGACAAAATAGCAAAAATAAATGATAAGGCGGCTGAAATCAATCTACATCTCAAAATGAACGTTTTAAAGGCATCAGCTGAGGAACTGGCGGAAGAAGTTAAACCTGAGAGAAAGCTGCCTAAGCTTCCCTCTCCAATTGCTAGTAAAGATGAAATGAATGAACCCCCCATTTTAGGCCTGTCAATCGAAACGCCAAAAGATGTTTATAAGCTGAATGAACCGTTTGAAGGCAGCCTTATATCCACAGTTAAAGAAGGTGAGAGCTTTCCTTACCTCGTTTTTAGATTTCTTGAGCATGATCAAGTAACACATGGTTCACTCCTCAGTAATAAAATTATGGAAGATTCTTACTTAGGAAAATTTAGCAAATCTATACGCGCTTTTGAAATGGATAACAATTCTTACTCTTATCCACATGATGGCTTCAGTGAGCCTGGAACCTATACCTATACCTATCAGGCTTACAAAGCTTCAGAGTGTGGCGATTTAAATTTGGACGATATTGATTGTGTACTTGATGTTGAGAAAGAGGATTTAGCCAGTTTTACTCCACTTGCAACGGTAACAAAAACTATTACAGTTTCATCTGAGGAATTTGACCCTCTTTCAGGCAATAATGCCTCTAAATTAAGCGAAAATGCCAACACAAACGAAAAAAATATATTAGACTGTGTTGGATCTGAGGATGGAAATTGTATGACCCCATTTTTGGACCAATTCACGAAAAATTTAGAGAGTTGTACTCCATCGACGGGCGAAACCCCTATTGGCTTTGAAGCCTTTATGGGATTACTGAGGGGCTATGAAGTCAAGGGTCTCTTGGATGGTAATTGTGTGATTGACTTTTGGTTTCTTGATATTCCTGTGGAAAAGATGCCCCCTGAAGCCGATCCCATCCCTGCTGAACTACTAAATAAAAAAATGACGTGTAGCTTGACCAACGATCAACTCAATATAGAGGCAGTAGGAAAGTGGGTGGGATGTGAGGGGCCACTTAAAGTTGAGTTGGATAAGCTGTAATTAAGTGATTCATTATTACTTAGCTTTGAACTGTGGATTTGATCTTCCTATAGGTGATTTTAAAATCTGCGGGCAATTTGACAAAAATTTAAACTAAGCTAGAATGGCTTCATTAATAAATCAATAAAATATGCAATCTGTTGCAGAAGGTCCAAGAGGCTCAGTAGTTCTTGTTGACTTCCCACAAGAGTGGACCACCCCAGATGGTTTTTTAAAATTTACACAAGAACGCAGTTCTCGATTTGCAGTGGATCTGGCAGCTAGACACTTAACCAGAGAATCAATTCTAGAAGTATTGGAAAGATTAAATCCTGATGCTCAGGGGTCAAATAAAGATTATGTCGATTACGTATCCGGGAAGCTTAATGAGATACTAGCAACACTTACTTAAGTTACAGAAATTTCCCTCGGTTGAGTTCGGTTTAAATTTAGGTGATTTTTATTCGAAGCAAAGGTTGATTAAATCAGCCTTTTTCCTGTATCTTTTAATCCCAAACTATTTCTCCATTTCATGACTCCCCTCCTTCAAATTATCGACCTCAAAGTAAACATTGAAGACAAAGAAATCCTGCATGGCGTCACTTTGACGATCAACGAAGGCGAAGTGCACACCATCATGGGGCCCAATGGTTCGGGGAAAAGCACTTTGTCCAACGTGATCATGGGCCACCCCAAATATGAAGTGACCGGCGGTGACATTTTGTACAAAGGGGAAAGTATTTTGGACATGCCGGTGCACGAACGGGCCTTATGCGGCCTTTTTCTGGCTTTTCAGTATCCCAAAGAGATTACCGGTATCACCATGGAAGAATTTCTATTAGCCGCTTACCGGGCCAAACAAAATTTTATCAACCCCAGCAAGCCCCCGATTTTGATTTTCCGCTTCAAAAAGATGCTGAAAGAAAAGATGGCCGAGCTCAAAATGCCTGAAAGCTTTGCCGAACGCTTCCTCAATCAAGGCTTTTCTGGAGGAGAAAAGAAGAAAGCCGAAGCCCTGCAAATGGCGATTTTAGAACCTCAGATGGCGGTGTTGGATGAAACCGACTCCGGACTGGACGTGGATGCTCTTAAAATCATCAGTGAAAGTGTGAATAAAGTGATGAAAAAACGAGAAAATACAGGTGTGCTCCTCGTCACCCACTATCAAAGGATCCTCAAATACCTCAAGCCTGACTACATTCATGTGATGAAAGAAGGTCGAATCGTGAAATCAGGAGGCCATGAGTTGGCTCAGGAATTGGAGGAGAAGGGGTATGAGGAATTGTAATTTCCTATCGATGAATAGCATTGTTTCAAACAATAGGCATTTATATGCTCCTTACAACGTGAAACTTAAGGAGCTATCGAGAGAAATGCGCAAGAAACCGACTGAAGCAGAAAAAAGGATATGGGAAATCTTGAAAAGCGGAGACTTAGCTAAACTCACTTTCAATCGTCAGAAGCCATTGGGTAACTATATTGTGGATTTTTATTGCTCTAAAGCTCAATTAGTCATAGAGGTCGATGGAGCCGGGCATAGGGAAGAAGAGCAAAGGGTGTATGATGAAGAAAGAACTGCTTACTTGCAAGGATTTGATCTGAAAGTTCTGAGATTTTGGAATAGTGAGGTAATTCAGAATCCGGAAGGGGTGTATGAAAAAATCATTCAAACCATTAAGAAACTCCCCTAACCCCTCTTTTTCTAGAGGGGAATGCACAGTGAGCAATTGCTTATTATTCCCCCTTGCTAAAGGGGGCTAGGGGGATCCTGAATAGAATTAAAGAAATAAAATATTACTCATGCTCCAAGTCAACCAAAAAACTACCGAAACCAACTCACAAGAAGGCATCTTCGCCGGCCTAAACCGCGACACCTTCGACCACATCGACCCGTCTGAATATATGAAAAAGTTCAAGAAAGGGATTTCGGTTGAATTGGCTGTGGCCATCTCGAAGGACAAAGAGGAGCCAGAGTGGATGATGGAACACCGCATCAAAGCTTATGAATACTTCACCCGCATCCCCTTACCCACCTGGGGGCCAAGCTTAGATCATCTGAATTTTGATGAGATCTGCTTCTTCGCCAAAGCCGCCGATAAAAAAGGAGGGTACGATTCATGGGATAAGGTTCCGAGCTACATCAAAAATACGTTTGACCGTCTGGGCATCCCGGAGGCCGAGAAAAAAGTATTGGCCGGGGTCGGGGCTCAATATGAATCGGAGGTGGTTTATCATTCGCTGGAAAAACAATTGGAGGATCAAGGCGTTTTATTTCTGGACATGGATGTGGCCGTGGAAAAGCATCCGGAGTTGGTGAAAAAATATTTTATGAAGTGCGTCCCTGCTAACGATCATAAATTTGCCGCTTTACATGGGGCTGTTTGGTCCGGTGGGACGTTTTTGTACGTTCCCAAAGGTGTAAAAATTGAAAAGCCGCTTCAGGCTTACTTCCGTATGAATGCTCAGGGAATGGGACAATTTGAACACACGTTGATTGTGATTGAAGAAGGCGCCGAAGCCCATTACATCGAAGGCTGCAGCGCGCCCAAATACGGTTCCAATGCGCTTCATGCGGGTTGTGTAGAAGTATTCGTGGGGAAAGGCGCTAAATTCCGTTATTCTTCAGTCGAGAACTGGTCAAAAGACACCTACAACCTCAACACCAAACGTGCCATTGTTGACGACAACGGCATCATGGAGTGGGTCGGAGGAAATATGGGCAGCGGCGTGACCATGCTCTATCCCGCCAGCATCCTGAAAGGCCGAAACGCCCGAGCGGACCATTTAGGGATCGCCTTTGCCAATGCCGGTCAGATTCAGGACACCGGGGCAAAAGTCTTTCATATCGGCGAAAACACGAGTTCCAAAATCACCATGAAGTCAATCAGTAAAGGCGGGGGGAAATCCGTGTATCGGGGAAGTTTAAAAATCGCTAAAACTGCCCATAACGCGATGAGTCAGGTGGAATGTGACGCGTTGATTCTGGACGAGATTTCGATTTCGGATACGTTTCCGGTCATGAAAATCGACAACCATTCCGCCACCGTCAACCACGAAGCCAGGGTGGGACGACTGAACGAAGAAGATATTTTCTATCTGATGTCCCGCGGCATCCCCGCCGCCCAAGCCGAAGCGATGATCGTGAATGGCTTCATCAATCCGATCGTCCGCGAACTGCCTTTGGAATATGCGGTGGAAATGAATCGTTTGATTGAGATGGAGATGGAGGGATCGGTGGGCTAATAGCATGGCAAAAGTGATATTTTTTAAAAACGTTTGAAGAATAATTGTTGCTTTTTTTAAGTAAATAGTAAAAAATCGATATCGCAAAGGGCAGTAAAAAAGCAGTAAAAGCAGTTCTCCCAGAAAATCTAGTTCAGTAATTGATGAAAATTAAAACTTTCGGGCTAGATTCATGATAAAATACTCACGATTTCAAAAGCTCATGAGTATTTTTAGCATTCCTTTCACCATCGAACCGCTCTCCGATCACTACGTCCTGAGCAAAATCTACGAAGAGGAAAACTCTTTTAAGCTGACGATTCCTAAAAACACTCAACTCGAGCAGCCGATCACTCTTAAAATCAAACCGACGGCTTCGGAGCTGAGATTTAAGTTAAATGTGGAGGTGGGAGAAGGAGCTTCGGCGGTGATCATTGAAGATTGGTCGACGGAGGTGAAATCGGAAAAGGTCGAATTCGAATTGAAGATCGAAGTTAAAGCCAATTCAACGTTGAAATACGTGACTTTAAGCAGTCCGTCGTCTCAAACCGAGGTGAAAGAAAACCGGACGACGGAGGTGCACGCTGACGCAAAGTGTGACATTTACAGCTATTATTTCGGGATGAAAAAGATGGAAAGTCAGTTGGTTCAAAAAGCCATGGGCAAAGCCGCAGAAGTGAATACGGATATCATCACCCGAACGGAGAGGGAGGAAGACATGAATTTCAATTGTGAACATCAGTTCAGGGCCTCAAATGGAATGGGTCACATGCAGATGAAAGCGGTCGCTCAGGACAAAGGGATGGTGAAATTGGAGGGCATGGTCAATATTACGGCCACCGGAGGCGGCTCAGCGGGCTATTTACAGCAGGAAACGTTAAATCTGAGCCCTAATACAGTCGTCAAAGCCACGCCAGGCCTCAAAATCGATACGAATGATGTCAAAGCCGGCCATGGATCGAGCATTAGGAATTTAAACGAAGAAGACCTCTATTATTTTGCTGCGCGAGGGATTGATGGGGAAACGGCTAAAAAACTCCTCGTCACGGGCTTTTTGGGGGCTGAGTTGGGGAACTGTCTCTTATACACATCTCCGAGCCCACGAGACGGACTCGT
>CAZNDI010000044.1:0-9135 GCA_964571805.1 uncultured Candidatus Peribacteria bacterium | reverse complement strand
CTTTATCAAGAGGGGAATTAAACTCAATCTCCCATAAACTTATCAAAGTAAGCCCCATGGGCGAACCAAACCCGACAAACTAAACTAACTGACTCCCCCTGCGATTCAAGGGGCCCAGTCACAAACTGACGCAATTCAACCCGGGACCCTGCGATTCAGGGGCCCCCGAAAATTGTCGAAGAGAGTCAATGTTTTGCCGCAAGCAAAACCAGACGAACGTAGAAATTTTTGGGGAGGGACCCAGAAATGAACGTAGGCTGAAGAAGCAATCTCGATCAAGAGATTGATTCGTAAGCCGGAGTTCATTGATGGGTGGTAGCGCCAGGGGGAATTGAACCCCCCTTTTCAGGATGAAAACCTGATGTCCTAACCACTAGACGATGGCGCCGTAAACTCACATTACGGATGGTGGACCGAATTGTTGGCCGTATGGTGGCTACTACAATTCGCTCCACAATTCGGCCTACAATACGAAATTAACGGAACTTAGCAGGGAAATTATATCGAGGAATCGAGAAATGTCAAACTGGTGTTCCCGCCTCTGGCTAGAGGTTTGACTTGCGTTTAAGCTAAAAATATGTAAAATTAATCTACCTATTAATTAATCATTAATTTTAAGATGGACAACATGAACACCTATTCGGGCCAAATGACCCAAGATACTGCCATCAGCGCTTATTTTGCCAACGTTTACAAATGGATGACTGTGGCCATGGGGCTCACCACGCTTGTGGCTTGGTTTGTTTCACAAAATGCAGCCCTCGCTGACTTTCTTGCCCTTAGACCCATGGTGATTTGGGTTTTATTCGCTGTTGAAATTGGTTTTGTTTGGTATATCTCTGCCCGAGCGCACAAAATGTCCTATGGAGCGGCCATTGGTACCTTCTTGTTCTATGCCGCCCTCAATGGCGTGACCCTTTCCTTCATCTTTTCGATGTATAGCACGGCTTCAATTTTTCAAACTTTCTTGGTGACCACCGCCATGTACGCGGCCACGAGTTTGTATGGCTACACCACTAAACGCGACCTCACTGGCTTTGGAAGTTTCCTTTTCATGGCTTTGGTAGGTATCATCATTGCTTCTGTTGTCAATTTATGGCTCGCTAGTCCCATGATTCAATGGGTGACCACGTTTGGAGGGATTGTTGTTTTCGCTGGTTTGGCCGCTTATGACCATCAAAAATTAAAAGAAATGGCTCTTTCCGGAGGTCCTGCCAGCTTGGCTATTCTGGGTGCTTTATCTCTCTACCTTGATTTCATCAACCTTTTCCTCTTCTTGCTTCGTCTAATGGGAAGCAGTCGGGATTAATTGTATGTTAATGAATGGTGAGTATTTATTTGTGTGAAGGATCGCTCTAATAGTTTTGAAAAATGATAAAATTCCTCCTCATCCTTGCCGTTCTCTTCCTTGCGGCCTGTAGTCCCAATGAGCAAGACTATAAAACCGATGTGCCTGAAACCCCCACGCTGCAAGATCGAATCACAGCCAGTCAGTTGAATGCAGAACTAGAAAAGGAAGACTCTCAAGTCGAGGAGGGGGGAACTTCCCAGGCTGAAAAGCAAGGAAGGAGTAAAGATGAAGCTACTGAAAGCACTGCACTAGAAGTTGAAATGCCAAAGGAAATCAACCTCACTGTTCCTTTTTATTCCCAAGCTCCCGAAGGCGATTGGGCTCAGCCTTGGCAAGATGCTTGTGAGGAGGCGTCCTTGGTTTTGGCCCACTATGGCCTGAAGGGGGAGGCTTTGACTAAGGCAGAATTCAAGAAGCAAGTGTTGGCCATGGTGGACTGGGAAAATACGAATTTTGGTTATTTTGAAAGCACGCCTGTAGAAAAGGTCGTTCAACTTTATGAAGGATTTTTTGATGACGCCTTCAAAGTGACGGTCATGGAAGATCCGACTGTGGAAGAAATGAAAAAAGAGTTAGCCCAAGGGCACTTGATTGTGGGTCCTTTTGCCGGCCGTATGCTGAAGAATCCCTTTTACTCAGGAGAAGGTCCTTATTATCACATGATGGTCCTCAAGGGTTACGACGAGAAACACTTCATCACCAACGACGTTGGCACCCGACGAGGAGAGAATTTCATCTATCCTTATCAAACCATTTTAGATGCCATGCATGACTACAAAGAGCCTGGGATTGAAAGTCAGCCTAGTCGAGTGATTGTTTTGTCGAATTAGTCACTTGCTTACAAAATCCCAGTGAAATTTTATGATTATATCATGATTCAATATTCATTGCAAATTTTTGGAAGTTGTGATAGAATAAAGGCGTAACAACTAACACCTCAAAAACTCTGATGTCGTTCTCATCCCTGAATCTGATTGATCCGATCTTAAAAGCCGTTCAAGCCAAAGGTTATACCACTCCCACCCCCATTCAAGCCCAATCCATCCCTTTCATTCTCAGTGGGCAGGATCTTTTAGGTCTAGCTCAAACTGGAACAGGTAAAACTGCCTCCTTTGCGATTCCTATCCTCCAAAAATTCACTCAAAATCCAGCCCATCCCGGGCAAAAAAAAGCGATCCGCTCCCTCATTCTAGCGCCGACCCGCGAACTCGCGATTCAGATTGGGGAAAGCTTTTCGGATTATGGAAAATTCCTCAAACTTCAACACACCGTTATTTTTGGAGGGGTTGGACAGAAGCCACAAACAGATAATTTACGCCGCGGTGTGGACATTTTGATCGCCACTCCAGGGCGTCTCCTAGACTTGATGAACCAAGGATTTGTTGACCTGAGGCAGGTGGAAATCTTTGTGCTCGATGAGGCGGACCGCATGTTAGACATGGGTTTTGTCCAAGACATTCGAAAAATCATTCCCAAACTCCCGCAAAAAAAGCAAACCCTCTTTTTCTCGGCCACCATGCCCCCAGAAATCCAAAGCTTGGTGAACACGCTTTTGCATGATCCCGCAACCGTGAGTGTGGCCCCCGTTTCGTCTACTGCGGAAAGGGTAAAACAAGCAGTATATTTTGTCGACAAAGGCAAAAAACCAGCTCTCCTTTTGCATTTATTGAGCCATCCCGACATTGACTCTGTTCTTCTTTTTACCCGTACCAAGCATGGGGCCAATAAAGTGGCTAAAGGTTTGGTGGATGCAAGAATTTCCGCTGAAGCCATCCATGGCAATAAATCTCAATCCGCAAGGCAACAGGCTTTGAAGAACTTTAAAACAGGAAAAACTCGTGTTTTGGTGGCCACCGATATTGCCGCTCGGGGGATTGACATCAGTGAGCTTGAGCATGTGATCAATTTTGACATTCCAAACATTGCTGAAACTTATGTTCATCGCATTGGGCGAACGGGTCGAGCGGGAGCCAGTGGGACAGCTCATTCCTTTGCTGAACCCGATGAGATTGCTTATTTACGAGACATCCAAAAGTTGATCGGAAAAACAGTCGAGCCCGTTCTAGATCATCCATATGCCATCAAACCAGACATGAATGCACCGAAGCCAAGAGGAAGTTCTGGTGGTGGAGGAGGCGGAAGACGCGCCACGCCTCGTTCGGGATCCTTTGGTAAGCCCTCAAGTGGATTTAGGAGTCGAAGACGAGGGTAAGGGGGGGTCTTCGCATTTTACTTAGTTTTTTCTGTGTAAAGTTTTTCAAAATCTTTTTCGATCAAAGTGATATCAAGCCCTTTGGCACAGAGTCCTGTCACGTTGAGTTGAGATTGAGTCGGGCGTCCGTAGTTTTTATAGACCTTCTCGAGGGTCTTTGAGCAAGCCATCAATTCATAAAAAGGTTTTTGTGCCGAGCCCATATTTTTCCACCCAACTTTTTTGAGGAAGCTATTGGAATAGTCTCCAGGGTGGCTCACGATGTAGCCGATGATCTCCTCACGGTTTTCGACATCAAGCCAAAAGGCACTGGGGGCATCGCCTGCTAAGTTTTTGAGGACGTTGAAATAAAGATCTGCATAGTTTTCGGGTAAGGGTAAAACATAGCCCCGATAAATCGTGAGGGCTGACTTTCCTTCTTGTAAATATTCCTTTGGATACTTGATTTCGAGCAGACGCCTTTGTTTTTCAATTTCTTTGACGAAAGCTTCGGGGTTTTCTTTTACCTTAAGGGCCGCGAGCTCAATATTCTTTACAGCATTGGTCCCGATAGGTTCAGGTTTGCAGGTGAAGGAGGCTTTTTCGGAGCCACTACTCGTGACAACTCCCTGACCACAATTGGCCATCCAATAAAGGAGTTTGTCAGGCAAATGTTTTCCGCTAATGATGAAGGTGGTATTTTTGCCCAAGGGGGGAGAATAGGGTGAAGTTTCTGCCACCCAGCTTTCGGGGAAGGCGATGGCTTCAATTTTACCTGCCAGAATCATTTCCCCCTCCGGTTTGTCTTTGATGTGTAAATTCAATGTTTTTCGCTTGAGGACATCGGGCATGAGGGTGGAAAAGAATTTCTCGGGCACCGGCAAGATGCATTGAATGACCACTTGATTTTTTAAGCTCGACTGAGACAAGACCACCAAATCTTGGCAATAATCCAGATGAAACGTTTTTAGTTTATCGACTCCTTTCCCCTTGAGGGTGAAACTGGTTTTTTGTCCAAAATAGGCGACAGGGGGGGTGATGCTTTCAATTTGAATTTTGTGATCGAGCACCAAATCACCCTTGACTACTTTTTCTCCTGCTTCATTTTTAACCTCGATGGGATGGGAGATGATTTCATTTTTTAGTTTTCCATTTTTGTCATAAGCATGGTCGGCAATTTCACATTCAATGGTTTGTCGATCCATGCCTCGATAGATGTAACGAAAGTCCGCACAAAAAGGGGCTTCAAAAATAAGGATGGCAGGCAAATTATGACCCGTCACGCTCAAATTCACTTTATCTCCCGGCGTGGCGCTTTTAGGGACATCAGGAAAGCCATTGTAAGTCGGTTTTACAAACGTTTCATCCTTTTTTAAGATATAGATTTCAAAATTCATATTGATTTTTTTGCCTCCCGACGTTTTTTGATCTGGGAGGCTGATGCTCCCTACTGTAGTTCCCGGAAGGTCGATGGTGCAGGTGAATTGTTGTTTCTCAGGGCCTCGCTTAAGCCATTCGAGGCTTCCATTGCAAACGGGAAAAGTGAGTTCTAGATTTTGCGGCAATTTTTCCCCCGTGATGGTGAAAGTGGTGAATTCATCTTCGTTGACGTGATTGGGCGAGAGGCTGATGATTTTGGCCCCAGAAGGGGAGGGGTTATCCGTTTTACTTTGGATTTTTTGAGAAGGAGATGAGCTTTGTGGGTCTGAGTTTTTATAAAAATTAGGACTCACATCTCCCACCGCATCACTCGGTAATTTGTACAAAAAATGGTCTTTCATTTTGTTCCAATATCCATTTTCGTCTTTCGTCAAAAGCGAGGTCGAAACATAATCTCCCACGACAATGTCGGTATAAGTTTTAGCTCCGAGTAGGGCGGTGTATTTGAGGGGTATAGGTGGTATGAATTTTTGACTAGCCTTATCAGTGTAGCCGTACATTCCATCCCTAATTTCAGTGTGAAGGTGGACTCCATTGAGTGTTTTAGTGATCGCTTCCCCCTTGCCATTGACGGTCTCTCTTTTGCACGTCACGCCGGCGGTGTTGCCTGTGTCGCCCATGAGCCCCAACAATTGTCCTTGCTGAACTTTATCGCCCTCAGCCACTTGCAAAGAATCTTCGATGAGGTGAGCATACCAAATGTGAATATTTTTCCCACTTTTGATGATCACATGCGTTCCAAAGCTGCCATCTTCCCCCTTATTTCTCGCTCGCACCACCTCCCCCTCACGGACAGCAATGACAGGGATGCCATATTGATCGCATGAATTGTGCGATTCCTTTGGATGTTCTGGATCCTTAAAGGGAACCTGCATGTCCAAAGCATATTTACTATAACCTTGATGCGTGGAGGTCCCTTGATAGCCATTGCTGACTTTGACGGGGCCAGCGGGATAAGGAAAGGGGATCTGCTTGTCTTCTTCATTGATAGGATCTTCAGCAAGGCTAAAAGGCGCCAAGCACATAAAAATAGTGAGGGAGAGAACGATTCGGGACAAATAAGGTTTCATTGAAGTAGATTAAATTATTCCAAAAAATTAAAGCCTTCAAAAACAGCTTCTCCAAAAGCATTGCAATCACCGCGACGAATGTCTTCAAAACGATTGTCAACAGTCCAACTTATTTGAATCAGACGACCTTTATAAATAATATTATAACCCCCTGATACAAGATAATCATCTCCAATATCAATTTTAGTCTCTACTTTATAAGTCTCGTATGGCACCTTAGCTATTTTTTCAATAGCTGTCTCGACTTTTAGAATTCCCATATCTAGCTCGTCCATAAGTTCATCACTTAAGCCGTAATATTCCTCAATACTTTTTGCCCCAGAATTTTGATATTGTGGCATTATATCAGAAACACCAGTGCTGCATCTCCTAGATTGTGCTATTCCTACTGAATCAACGGGGCTTAGAAAGCCAGCGATTTCATTCTTTTCGGCTTTATTAAATTGCACCTTCCACTTTGGGTCCAATTCTAAACGGTAGCCGTCGTACTCTACAATTTGTTTTTTTGAAGACTCGTCTTGAGTCACTTTCACCTCTTCCTTCAAAGGCTTTGGCCAATAATAGGGCTCAGGAAAGCGGTGGAGTTCATCATAATCGAGACCTTGTTCCTTTAGTTCTGGGGGCAAAAAAGTCATCCCCTTCAGAATTTCCATCTCCACGTTGGCATCAAAACATTCTTTAGGACTCGTCGAATTGATCCGAATGGCATACGTGTCCGTATTGTAAGGGGCTTCATCCAACTTCACCGTAAGAAAGCGTCGAGGGTCCTCGGGTGAATCTAAAACGGCATCATGACGCATCGTCAGTTCATACTCCGGATGAGCGATCTGTTCATTGTTGTACACGGGTCCCGCCCAATCATTGGGCGCAATGTCGACCCGACAGGATTGATCTCCCAATTTTTTAATAATCTGTAGGTTCATGGCTTTTTCATATTTATTGAATCCATTAGGATCAGAATTAGAGCGAATATTCCACCCCGCATGATAACTAGGATCCAATCTTAAAATGAAGCCATCCAAGGTCACATCCACAATCAGATCTCCCGTACTTTTTTCCCGATAAATGAATTCCTCACGAAGGGGCTTGCCTCCTTCATCCACAATAGGCTCATCCAACCAGGCATTATATTGCTCAGTCTCTTCCAAATCTGAAAAATCAATCTTCCATAATTTGGAATAATCCGGAGGAAGTTCATCCAACCGTGCGTCATCGGCCGTGCTTCCTTCGGGAAAACTTTCCCAATCCATTCCCGTTGTGTCTGCTCCATACTCCGGATGTTCTTTCCAATAGTCATTCCACTCCTCCTCTGTCCAATGTTCTTTTTCATCATAGACATAAAGTTCAGACGCTTGAGTCAACGTGTCCCACAATTGACCGCCCAGACTCTTTTTTTCCAAGCCATAAGGAATCAGGAATATGATGATGATTCCCAGTCCAAAACTCAGAAGCCAGAACCCGATGCGTTTATAAAAAGGTTTTTTTGAAAGAGTCATAAAATGAGAAGTTATTTTTTGATTTTCTTGCGAGATACAAAGGATTATTTTTTTTAGTAACTCATGTTGCGTACCTCATGCGATTAACTCTTCTTCAATCACAAGCGAAGAGCTAATCTCAATTTTAAATTGTAGCAAGCTCACCGCTCCACGCTCTTCGCTCAACGCTTATAAAGTAGTATCACTACACAGGATTCATACTCAAGAGCGCGTAAGGTGAGCTAAGTAAAAGTTTTTCTACTTCCTTGATTTTTGGATCAGTAGTCGGGAGAAGTCGGACTGAGGCAGCCAGGTGGCCTGAATTCAGCGCTTTTAATTTTTCTTTGAATTCATAGCAATCAGGCTTTTTTTCCTTTTTCATCTTCTCAAGTTCAATTGACTTCTTCGCGGCAAAATCCAAGCCAATTTGCATGAACATCTTCAGTTCATTTGAATTGCCCGTGGTCCAGATTTCCCTCACCATGCGAGGGTAGGAGCGAGCGTTATATTGACTCATCAAGTTAGTTTGGGAGCTCGTTAGGCCACAAACTGCATCGGAGGGCTCAATATTTCCCTTCTCTGCAAACCCTCCTAAAATATCTTCCAGGGGGATCCAGCAACGGTTTCCATTTTTTTTGGCTTCATGCCAGGTTCCGCCTTGATAGGTTTCATAGTTGTAGCTGGAGGCTTCCGAAATCGTATAGTCTTTAAATTTTATCTTTTCGCAATTTTTGTCCAAATTCATCGCAAAGCAGCAACGTCCCTCCTTTGTCATGGCCGTGAGTTCTTTAATTGTCACTTCTGCCTTTTCTTTGTTGGCTTCGATCAACTCTTTTTCTTGGGCTACCCCTTCCTTCTCCGCCTCTTTGAGTGGCAACGCTTTTTCTGGCTCTTCTTTTAATTTTTCCTCTGCCTTCTTCTTTGCTTCTTCATCATAAAAATTCATGCCATTTTCCTCCTTGGTCGAGGTGGTGGGGTCATTTTCGTGATCAATTTTTAGAGCAGAATAGGGGGTCGTGAGGGCAAAATAGCGGGCGATTTCTTGCCGTGTGACCGGTTTTTGAAGAAGCGCCGCACGTTTTTCGGGGGTGTCCGCCCCCGCCCGAGTAAAAAATTCACAATGAGCTCCAAAGAAATCTAGCTTGTCGGCGAGCATGGCGTAGGTCAAAAGATTCCCCGTGCTCAGGTTGTCTCCGCCATCATTATTTTTTAGAATGAAATCTTCAGCTCCTTCCAAACATTTGCCCACATTCACATTCTCGAGGCGTGGGTCCGAAGAAAGGCGTATGAAACGATCGTCATAATAGGCTAATTTTTCTCCATTGCTGGCCATCAAAAGCTTGAGGGCATGAATCCGTAAAATAGGATCTCCTGGTTTAAAGGTTCCATCAGGAAAGCCTTTGAGGAGGCCTTGGGAGGCTGCATAGTTTACATATTGCCCATACCAAGGTTCGCAACCTTCGGGGTTTGAGGCGCAAGCCGGGTCTTTATCTTCAACATCTTTAAAATCGGGGGTATTGGGTTTAGGTTTGTAGTAATCGATCAAGGCTTCATTGATTTTTAGCGTGAAGCTGTCCAAATCCATCCCCTGGTATTTTTCGGCTGTGC
>CAZNDI010000043.1:0-9243 GCA_964571805.1 uncultured Candidatus Peribacteria bacterium | reverse complement strand
TTCGTCTTTCTCCTTCTTTTTTACAACCTTCTTTTCCTCTTTTTTATCTTCAGGCTCACTTTTTTCTTCCTTCTTCTTAGTGGATTTTTTCTCAACTTTCTCCTCCTCAATTTCCACTTTCTTAGGTTTTTCTGACTTCTTTTCAGCTTTCACCTCCTTAACATCCCCTTCAACTTTGTCTGAATTAGCTTTCTTTTTTGCAGCAGCTCCAGCTCCTTTCAAACTCAAACCGATACGATGCTCATCGCGATCAATATTGATGACCACCGCCTCAACTTCTTGACCCACTTCTAAGAAATCAGCAGGATCCTCAACCTTTTGGTCAGAAATCTCAGAAAGATGAATGAGACCATTGATGTCATCTTCAAGTTGAACAAAAGCACCAAAAGGTGAAAACCGATTGACACTACCCTTAACCTTGGACCCAATAGGATACTTTTCTTCAATCACAGACCATGGATCAGGAATCAAACGCTTCATACTCAAAGATAGCTTCTCTCCTTCAATTCCAATGATTTCAACCTCCACCTCATCGCCCACCTTGGCATATTGATGAGGATTGGAAACGTGTCCCCAGGCAATTTCTGAAATGTGAACCAAACCTTCCAGTCCTTCAAACGTGACGAAAATACCAAATTTAACCACTCCAGAAACTCTTCCTTTCAAGCGATTGCCAATCTTCAATTCACCCAGTGACGCTTTGGCCTGAGTCTGCAAGGCAGCTTTTTCAGAAAGAATCACCTTGCCGGCCGAAGCATCTAAATTGATGATTTTAGTGTCCAATTTAAGACCCACCAACTTTTGAAGTCGAGAAAGGATCTGAGTTGAATTGGCATTTTCGACTCGAGGATAATGCGCAGGAGCAAGCTGAGAAACAGGAATAAACCCTTTGATTCCATCCACATCAATGAGGAGACCTCCTTTATTAGCCTCAGAAACAGTAACTTTGACCAGTTCACCTTCTTTGAACGCTTTATCAAATCGCTCCCATGTGGTTGCCTGAGATGCTTTTTTAAGAGACAAAACCACCATACCATCATCATTTTCCTCTTCAATCACAACCGTTTTAACCTCATCTCCTTCCTTTAAGTCTTTTATAGTTCCCGAACTATCATGCGTTTCACGACCTGACACAATTCCCACAGCCACACCGTTCAAATCGACCACAAGCCTATTTTTAGAGACAGCAACAACTTTACCTGAAATCACTGACCCCAGCTTTGGCTTCTCAAAAGCAGCTGAGCCATTTAGGAGGTCTTCCATTGAAATGGAATCATCAACAATTTTAAACATAAATAAATATTAGCAGTGTTAAGGTTTTAAAGAACTCTCTAAGCGGCATCAATCCCCTGCTAAAAAGGAAAAATACTTAGAAAATTGCTAAAGAATTCTATTGTTAAATTGAAAAAATGTCAATTCAGCCAAAATTTTGACTTGCTATTTATTAAAAATATGTTAAATTAAGGAAAAGTCCCGGACCAGAATAAGAAAAAATATAATCTGAGTTCTATGGCCGAAGTCCTTACTACAAATCGTCCTGCCCCTGTCGAGGGCTTAGAACTGATCAAAAAAGGCATAAACCTTGCCTCAAGAGTTAGGAATTTTGCCATGAGGCTATTTCCAGGCAAAAAAGTAATTGAGGCAGATGAAGGAATAAAATTGCCAGGTTCAAATGAAGCAATAAAACCCCGAAAAAAAATTATACTTCAGGAATGGGTCGATCAATTAGAAAGCACGATCAATCTTGGTCTCTTCCTTGAGAATCTCCTGACAAAAAGACTACAAATCATGGGCGTGCTCACAGCAATGGGAAAAATAAGGGGAAATCAAACAGAAGTAGATCAAAAGGGTCCTTTATATTTAAAGAGGATTGGCGAATTGATCTCTCCAGAAGCGGTTAAAACCTCTTTTGAAAGAACCATCCAAAATCTGCCATACAAAATAGAAGCACTTGACCTGCTTATCTCAGCCGTTCGGAATAAGCTTGAAGACCGCAAAAAACTTTAAGCATCGGTTGACCCAAATCCACCCCTACTCTTCTTCTCAATTTTGTCCACCTCCTCAAACGTGAAACGATCTGTTCTAACAAAAAGACCCTGGACAATCTTTTGCCCCCTTTCAATGGTGACTGTTTTATCGGTAAAATTATACATTTGAATCATGATTTCATCCTCCGGACCACAATAATCTTGATCAATCACCCCGATGCCATGGGGTTTAGTGAGGCCATATTTTCGAGGTGTGGAACTCCGAGAGACCAAAAGCAAGCTGTACCCCTCGGGGACTTCGACGATGATATTCCCAGGGATCAATTGAATGGAATTTGGCTCAATCACAGTGTCTTCACGTGCCAAAAGATCAAACCCCACAGAACCCGCCGTCTCGTAAGTCGGCAAAGGCAAGGTGGGGTCAATGCGTTTGATATTAACATTCATGCCATTGAATTAGAATCATGCGCCTAAAGTTCTTTCAAAACTTGGTTTACATCCAATTTTATTCCAGGGCCCATGGTCGTGGTGAGGGTGATGGATTTGATGAAAGATCCTTTTACTGCAGAGGGTTTAGCATCTCGCAAAATCCTCAAAAATGATTTGAGATTGTTTAAAAGCTCCTCCTCTTTGAAGGAAACTTTTCCAAAAACACTATGGATATTCCCCTGTTTATCATTTCGATATTCCAAACGACCTGCTTTGAGCTCTTTGATTGTTTTGGCGATATCATCCGTTACAGTACCTGCCTTAGGATTAGGCATGAGCCCTTTTTGACCCAACACTTTCGCTACCTTCGCTAAATGCTTCATCACGTCGGGAGTTGCAACAATGAAGTCATAGGGGATGTTTCCAGTAGAAAATTCAGCTACAAGATCTTCAAGTCCAGCTTCATCAGCCCCAGCCTCTTTAGCCAATTTCACTTTATCATCAGATACAATCGCAGCAACCTTAACCATACGACCTGTTCCATGGGGAAGACTCAGAGTACCACGCAAAGCTTGGTCTGCCTTTGTAGGGTCAATATTGAGACTCAAATGAATTTCGGCGGTAGAATCAAATTTGGTTTTACCTGTTTCTTTGATGAGTTTAACTGCTTCTTCTAGACCATAACTCAGTTTCTGGGAAACTTTTTCTACTGACGCTTTATAATGTTTTCCTCGTGCCATGGTAAGGGGGGTTATGTGGTTCAAACGGCTTTTATAAGGAGCCTCCCACGTTTAATGGATTAACTATTTTTTCATGCATCACTTTATTATTCTACGGTCACACCCATGCTTCTGGCGGTTCCACCAATAATTTTCATCGCTTGTTCAATATCGTTGGCATTCAAATCTTCCATTTTCTTTTCAGCAATTTGACGGAGTTGAACTTGTGTCAAGTTCGCCACCTTTGTTTTTTGAGGGGTACCACTACCACTCTTTAAATTAAGAGCCTCTTTGATCAAAATAGAAGCAGGGGGCATTTTGGTGATGAACGTGAAAGACCGATCTTCATAAACCGAAATCAAGACAGGCAAAAGACTACCTCCTTGGTCTTTGGTTTTTTCATTAAATTGAGTACAAAAATCCTGAATATTAACCCCATGCTGACCCAAAGCTGAACCCACAGGAGGGGCAGGATTGGCTTTACCGGCAGGAATTTGTAGTTTAATGATTTTAGTTACTTTTTTTGCCACGGGATGCTGATGATTAAAAATTAAAAATGAGGATTATAAAGGAGTTGTTTTGGCGGCTTCAATGAAGTCCTGAACGAACTGAAACGCTTTAGATGAAGCTTTAGGATACAGGAACCCGAACAGTGTATCATTGATTTGGACCAAAAGGAAGCCAGTTGTTGGATTGCTTTGAGGGTTGTAAAATAAGCTGTTTTTCCCGTAACTATTGGTGGCATTCAATTCAGCATCAGACGGGAGTTGATTGGTCATGGACAACTTGAGTGCAGCGAAGGCTGGACCCCCCTGCCCCAAAGGAATTTGAAGCTCATAAATAGTGAGGGGAGAATTTAAGTCACTAGAATCGGTCAAGCTATTTTTGTAGGCCTCTAGCTTAAGTTGTTTTAAATCAAAGGTTTCAAAGAGGTTCAGACTCCTGGTTGTTTTTTCCAGAGTATAAGACGAAAGTTTTTCATTGGACCCCAAGGTCGCCTTGGTCAAATTGAGAGGTTCAGGCACAGTCGGGAGAGAAGAGGTCACTTCATTGACCATTGTCTGATCAGACAAGCTCATCTCTGGCTGAGTGAACAGGTAATCCATGAGGGCAAGAAAGGCCATAGCCGCTGGCAAAATGATGAGAAGCTGAATTTTTTTCATGATCACTTCTTTTTAACCTGCGTAAAATCAAGTTCAATGGGGGTTTCACGATCAAAAATAGAAACCAAGACCTTAACCTTTCCTTTTTCAGGATCAATTTTGTCAATCACCCCTTCATAGTTGGCAAATGGCCCTCCAATGATAGTAACATGGTCTCCTTTAACAAAATCAATTTTGAAAGTGACTTCATCACCGCCCACACGTTTTTGGATGATTCCAAATTCTTCAGGTGTCACAGGCACTGGAATGTTCCCGGCTCCCACAAACCCGGTCACGTTGGGAGTATTTCGCACTACATACCAAGAATCATCCGTCACGATCATTTCAACCAAAACATAACCAGGGAAAATACGCTTTTTTTCTTGAACAGGATCACCTCGTTTGATCACCACTTGAGTTTCTTTGGGAACCTTCACATCAAAAATATAATCCTGCATGTTGAGGGCTTCAATACGTTGTCTGAGAGCTTTTTCTACCGCATCTTCATAACCTGAGTAGGTATGAAGGACGTACCAGTTGCGACCTGTATTTTTGGCTTGTTTTGCCATTTTTATTGGGGGAGGTTAGCTTGCTTTAAAGTGAGGAGTTCTTTTAGGCCAAGGGAAAAAAGGAAATCAAGGACACCAAGGACGGCAGCGGAAACAAGCATGAAGACAAAAACAATGGTTGTTATTTTGATGCCTCGTTTACGCGTTGGCCAAGTAACATTGTTGAGCTCGGCAAAACTTTCTCTTAAATATTTAATCATAATTTAGCCATCTTTAAAAAACTGGCCCCCTCACGCTACCAAATACTGTTGAGGAATGCAAGCCAAATTTAGGTTTAAAATCTTAATGTCACGCCCCTCCTGCGACTCACTCTCTCAACCCCCTTCAATCACAAGCGGTAAGTGGTAAGCTTACTGCAAACGTTCTGTGATGGACTTACCACTTACCGCTTCCCGCTTACCGCTCCTAAGTGGCTTCAATCAAGTGTTCTTCCAAAGCTTTTGTAACACGTTCATCTTCTGTCACAGGGCCCTCTCTATTACTTAGGGTGGCTAGAATTTTTTCCACCAACTTTCTTGGGTCAGCTTCAAAGATGATGTAATCCTCCATATTTCGGCCACAAATTTCCAAAATTTCCGGGATATTGTCGGCCACACCACCGGTTTCAGTCAAAACACCTATCACCTTGCCTTCATCATAGGCCACCGTGAATTCATTAAGCGTTCCCACACCTCCTCCCAAAAGTATGATGGCGTCCGAACTTCGAATATTAATGATGTCTCTTTCCATAAGACCCATGCCCGTATAAATAATGATGTCATAGTTTCCATTAGGTGATTTATAAAGCTCAGTATGTTCACGCTCGCTAAACGCAGGCGAAATACCCATGGTCAACCCTCCCGCATGCTTTGCGCCAAAGGCTGCCTCGTCGGGCAAGCCCGGGCAAGCCCCATTGACCAAAATGCAGTTGTTTTGTGCAATAAAAATACCTGTTTCAATGGCTTTTTTAACAGCAATTTGACTTTTTAAGGTGGGTCCAGAGGCCGATCCCATCACACCAATGCGATATTTCATTTTATTTTTAATTAATCTGTTCATTATAACATGTTCAAAGCTAAAAAACAACTTTTCTACCCCTAAAAATCGGCCTAGAAATCTCACAACCTTCTGTTAGAATGACCTAGATTAATGAAACCAAAAAACTGATGTTTTACAAACGACACAAAGCAAGAATTGTGACCACAAAGGCAGATCAAACCCGAGGCCGAATTTATACGTTAATGGGCTTTGTTTTTTTGATGTTCCTCATCATTATATTGCGCTTGTTTCAATTACAAGTTTTTCAACATAACATCTATGCACAAGCGGCTTTGAGTCAGCATCTGGGGAGCGTTGAACTCCCTGCGAAACGAGGAGATATTTATGTTAAAGACGCTCACTCAGGAGAGCTTTCAAGACTGGCCACCAACACCACTTTGGACTTGCTCTATATCGATCCAAACGTTGAAATAGACGAAAAAAAGGATAAAATCACGCCTCAAGAGAACAAAAAATTAATTGCACAGAAATTACCTCCCATTATTTTCACTAAACAAGAATACGAAACATGCAAAGAAAACCCCAAAGAATGTGCTTATGACATCACTAAAGAAGGTATACAAGGCAAAAAAACAAGCAACGAAGACAAACTTTCAGACGAAGATCTCAAAAGAGAACAAGAGGATTATAGTTTTAAAGATTATGAAGTGGTTCTAGAAGATATTCAGGCAAAAATTTTAAAGGACATTTCAAAAAAGTATATTGATTTTGTTGTCCTAAAAAGAGATGCAAAACCTGATTTAATGGAAGAAGTTGAAAGCGAAAAACTTTCCGGTATTTCCGTCGACAAAGAACGTTTAATGATTTCAGCGGACCCCACTCTTATTCCAGAAAATGAACTAGATGACACGGCAAAAATATTAGCAAAACTATTAGATCAACCTGCTATTGAATTGAAATCGAGCCTAAGCCAGAAGAAGTTGAGGTATGTTTTAATTAAAAATAAACTTGCCCCTGAAGTGTCTTCAAAAATCAATGATCTTGGATTTGAGGTAACAACTGAGTTAGGAACAAAAAAAATGAAGCTTAAGGGCATCGTGCTTACCCCTGAACACTGGCGTTTTTATCCCGAGGGTCAATTGGCTTCCAATATTGTAGGCTACGTGGATCTAAATAATTCGGGACAATATGGGATTGAGGGTTATTTCAATGTTGAACTGGAAGGAAAAAAAGGCTCCATCACCTCTCAAAGCGACCCAAAAGGGAGGCAAATCACCGTGGGAGAAACAGAAATTGTGAATGCCGTCGATGGTCAAAATATTGTTTTGACGATTGATCGGGTGGTACAAAAAAAAGTCGAAGAGGTTTTAGCGGCTAGAGTTGAGGAATATAAGGCAGATAGCGGTCAGGTGATTGTGATGGATCCTTTTTCAGGAGCCATCATTGCCATGGCCAATTACCCTACTTTTGACCCCAATGACTACACGGAAGCTTTAAAATTGCGTAAATACATTCCCGAAGAAGATGCGGAAGCTTACAAAAAAATGGAAATCTTTAAAAAGGACAAACAAGGCAAGTATGTGCCCATCGAGAAATTGAAAGGTGATTTGGAGGATTCAGAAATTCAGAAATACGTTTATGTCAACCGTCTCGGATTAGGGGCCCTAAAAAATAAAACGGTGACCGAATACTATGAGCCAGGCTCTACGTTTAAGCCCATTGTCATGGCAATTGGCCTCGATGTAGGGGAAGTCACTCCAGAAACTACTTACAATAATTCAGGTCCAATAGCCCTCAAAGATGGAGGGGAAATAAAAAACTCGACAGGAATCTATGGAGGAAGAACCACCATGATCACCGTGCTTCAAAAATCTCTGAACACAGGGATGGTCTTTGTGGCCAATAAGTTGGGGGCAAAGGTACTGTACAGCTATTTTAAAAATTTCGGCTTTGGAGAATACTCAAACATCGGCCTTGAAGGAGAAATTAAAGCTGACCTTGAATACTATAAAAAATGGGATGATGTCCAACTGATGACCACGGGCTTTGGTCAAGGGATTGTAGTGACCCCTCTTCAGCTGATCAGCGCCTGGTCGGCACTGGCCAACGGCGGAAAGTTGATGCAGCCCTATATTGTAGATTCTGTTATTAAAGAAGGAAAAACCACCCAAACTGAACCCAAGATCATCAGTCGAGTGATTTCTGAAGAAACCTCTAGCATCATCACTTCGATGTTGATTTCGGTGGTTAAAACCTACAATCAAAAAATATTCAAAATTCCAGGCTACCAAATTGCAGGAAAAACAGGAACAGCCCAAATTGTCGGTCCAGGGGGCAGTTATGAAAAAGGCCTTGATGGGACCACCATCACCTCTTTTGTCGGCTACGCCCCAGCCTTAAAGCCAAAATTTGTGATTTTGGTTAAAATGGATAGACCGCGTATTGGAGCTGGGACCTGGGGCGAAACTACCGCAGGCCCCGTGTTTTCTGACATCGCTAAATTCATCCTCGATTACTACAATGTTGAACCCGAAAGCTGATCTGTCGACTTATGTTACGCACCTCCTGCTATTTACTCTGTCATTTCCTATCAATGACAAGCGGAGAGCGGTTAGCGGTGAGCGAAGAGCTAATCTCAATTAGCCACTAACCACTTGTGAGGTAAAGTCATCAGTAGAAGGGCGTAAGGTGAGCTGTTAAGAAAGAACTACGGCATCGGAAATTTATTTCTCTTCTTTACCATTGATGTAAACCTTGACGGTTCGTTCGACCTGCATTTTTAGGGTTTCTCCGTGAATGTTGTAGTCGTAGGTAGAAAGTTTTTGGTCGGTGTTGACTTCAGCCATGACCTGCCGAAGCTCAGCTGTCTTTTCTTTGATTTGATTCTTATAAGTGAGCTCATCATTTTTGGCTACTTCGTAATCTTTTTCTTCATAAAAGTCTTTTTCGATTCGATCTTTTTCTTCAGCAATTTGCTCCCCCAATTCTTTTTTAACCTTCATCAATTCTGAAAGCTTGTCGGACTTGATTTTATAGTGCTTCAAAATAAGCTTTGCGTCAGACAATTTTTCTTTGCTTTTTACAAGTTCTTGCAGTAGTTTTTCGATTTGATTGGGCTGTACAGTCATGTTTTCAATTTTAGTGTTTAAATGCTCCAAACAAGGGAACGTGATCACTTTAGCAAACTTATTTTTAATCTCCAATTCTTATTCCTTTTTAATTTGCGAAAAGTGGCTATGACGGATTAAAAATTTATTTTTAGCTCTCTATTGCAAGAAAATCCTTGCAACGCTAGTCATATTTGCTATAATCAAAGCTACTTATAAACCTTACAAACAAAATCTAGTGGACAGTTATTTATTACTGCTCATATTCCTTATCCTCCTTTCAGGGGTATTCTCAGGGGCAGAGATCGCTT
>CAZNDI010000042.1:0-9337 GCA_964571805.1 uncultured Candidatus Peribacteria bacterium | reverse complement strand
TTTTTTAACAAGGGGTCAGTAGATAGTATCAGCATAAACAGTATTTTGTTTCTAAGTCGCTCTTAATCAATAGGTTATTAACTTCGGGTCAAGATAAATAAAGGATATTTGTTCACAATTATTATAGAATCACTATTTTCAATGTCAAACTATCTTTTTTGGCTTCTAGAAAGCATCTTTAGTTTATGGGTCTGTCTGATGCCCAATCACTGTGGGCTGACTCCTAAAAAAACCCTTGCATAAAGAATATTTCTTTGGTATAATGATATGAAAACAAAAAGAAATGATCTTTAAAAAACAGGAGGTGCGGTGAGAGAAACCTGCTTGGGAAACAAAAATAAAATTTATTTTATGATTGAAGCGATTGTTGACGGTTTTAATGATTTTTATCATTAAAGTTCGGCATTCGAAAGCTCTTGAGCAGGTTCCTCTCACTGATTGGACTCAGTTAAAATTCCCTTTCAAGACAAAAATAAAAGTTTGCTTATCAATTCTTGCGCTCGCGTGAGGCTTGAGGGTGAACACAATGTGTTTTAGCTCACTTAATTGTGAATTTAAAGCATTTGCCTTGTTGGAGCTTAGGATCCCGGACATTTGTTTACTCGTTAAATGAGTGTTTGGTCTCTAAGTTTTAACGAAAATCCTCTTGGTGAGAGTACAAAGAGCCTTGACCTTTTGGTCGGGGTTTTTTGTTGTCCGAAATTCAAAGATGCTACGAGTGTTTTCACAAATAGGCTAAAAAACGGTGCGTCATTGGGGCATCTTTATGAACCCTTCAAAATTTAACGCACTTGTCCCACGGTTTCTCGCGCCAAGGCTGTGGGATATTGGATCACAGTGAAACGATTTCCTTCTCGTTCTACGGTCAGTCTGACGGCGCCTCGAATGTCATTGATCACTTTGGGCAACACGCCTTTTTTAACGTGCGCCACAAGGCCTTTTTTGTTGATGATTCCTCGGTAGGCTTCAAGGTCAATTAAGTCTAAGAGCTGTAACAGGGTCAATTTTTTGGAGGTCATTTGGGTTTTTGTTATCTCCTCATTATACCTCAAAAGAGGCCATCAATCAAACAAAATATCCCCAAAGAGATAAATGGGAAAGTAAATCAGTCTAGCCTTGACGGAATCTCATCATTTTATAAAGCTCTGCCCCCACCATAGGGATGAAAGCTAAAAGTACAGAGATTCCCAGCATAAGCGGAGTTAAAGGAACCGTGTGAACATAGGAATTGAAGAAAGGAAGGTAAACAAGCATCATGAAAAATATGAGCGTCACTATGATGTTTAAATTCAAGACCCTATTTCTTTTTAAGGCGGAAGAAAAAATAGAGTGCTCTTCAGAACGACAATTGAGAGAATGGAATAATCGAGACAGAAAGGCGGTGGTTAAAGTGGCGGTAATGAGGGCTTCTGGTTGAAATTTTAGAGCCAGAAAATAAGCTCCAACTCCCGAAATCGTCATCAAAAAAGCCTCATAAATCACCCCTGCCCATCTGCGTCGATTTAAAAGGCGTTCTGTTCTGGGCCTAGGCTTCTTTTGCATCACATCCTTTTCAGCAGGTTCAAGTCCCAAGGCAATCGAGGGGCCTGTTTCTGAAACCAAATTGAGCAGTAAAATATGAATGGGCATCAGAGGCGCAGAATAGCCTAAAATTGTGATGATAAAAACAATGAAGACCCCTGATAAATTGCAAGAAATTTGATAGCGTAGAAATTTAATAAAGTTATTGAAAATGGCTCGTCCATTTTTAATGGCCGTCACAATTGTCGAGTAATTGTCATCCTGTAGAACAATATCAGCTACTTCTTTGGTGACATCGGTCCCAGAGATGCCCATTGCAATGCCAATATCAGCACGTTTAATGGCCGGGGCGTCATTCACCCCGTCTCCCGTGACCGCGACAATTTCACCTCGCTCTTGAGCCGCCTGAACAATTTTAAGTTTTTGTTCAGGAGAAACTCGAGAAAAAACGTTGATACGATTCAGCAAGGTTTTAATTTCTTCTACATTTTTTCCTTCAAGCTGAGTGCCATCCATGACCCCTTGCTCATTTTTAATCAGACCGAGTTCCATGCCAATCGACTGAGCAATCAATTTATGGTCCCCCGTAATCATGACGGTTCGAATGCCAGCTTGCTTGGCCAAAAGAACCGCTTGTTTGATCTCTGGCCGAAGAGGGTCTTTCGCGCCAATAATACCAATGTAACCGTGGTCTTGCAGGGTGAGGGCTTCAAAATTCTGTTTTTTTAGATCTGCTTCAGATAGTTCTCTAAATGAAAAGGCGAGGGTGCGTATGCCTTCTGAAGACAGTTTTTCGGAAATTCTTAAAACTAGCTCATTCTTCTCAGTCAAGGCATCGTGAACCACCTCGGCTGCCCCCTTGATCATGGCAAAATGCTTCCCCTCCGGCGTCTTAACAACCACCACCATCCGTTTGGTGTCAGAGGAGAAGGGAATTTCAAAAATACGTTCATTTTCAGCTCGCAACTTCTTCACGTCCAATCCTGCTTTCATTGCAGCCTCGATCAAACAGGCTTCGGTGGGGTCCCCAATAAATTTTCCATCTATTCCCTTTTGAGCATCATTACAAAGGACAGCGCAAGTCAAAAGCCATTTTAGAGTCTCTTTTTGTTGGGGATCGATGGGTTTATCGTCTTGGAAAAATTGGCCTTCATAGGAGAGTGTGAAATGGCCTTCGGACGTATAAAGTTCAGTCACCGTCATTTCATTTTTGGTGAGGGTTCCGGTTTTATCAGTCAAAATACAATTGATGGATCCCAGTGTTTCCACAGCCTGCATTTTTCGTGTGGTCGCTTTATTTTTAGCAAGCCGGGATACCGCTATGGCTAAAACTGTGGTGATGACCGCCGGAATACCTTCAGGAACGACCGCAATGGCAATAGAAATGGCCGTTAGAAAGGCATGTTCTAAATCTAAAGCCGTTGAGAAATACATTGAAATAAATACACCTAGAGCAGAGATCATCGCTAGGAGAGTGAGGACTTTACCCACGTGCGAAAGTTCTTTTTCCAACGTGGTCGGTGAACTGACCGTCCCTTGCAGCATCTGAGAAATTTTCCCCATTTCCGTATGTTCTCCTGTGGCAACCACAATAGCCCTTCCTCGCCCATAAACGACAATTGAGTCTTTATAAATCATATTCAATCGATCTCCTAGGGCTAAATTTTCTTCATGCAGGGTGTCGATGTTTTTTTGAACCGCATGGGATTCTCCCGTCAGCATGGATTCAGACACCTCTAAACGTGCGACCTCCAAAAGTCTGGCATCGGCAGGCACTTTATCACCCGCTTCCAGAATAACGATGTCTCCGGGCACGAGCGCTTCGGCATTGATTTGGATGACTTGACCCTCTCGCCATACCTTACAAAAAGGGACTGAGAATTTTTTGAGCGCTTCAATCGCATTTTCAGCCTTCCGTTCCTGAATGAAGCCCATGATTCCATTGGCCACCACGATGACCAAAATGACGATGGCATCTGTTATTTTACCCACCAAAAAAGAAATGACGGCTGCAACCACTAAGACAAGAACCAAAAATTCTTTGAACTGACCGATTAATTTAATGAACCAGGATTGTTTTTTACTCTCAGGTAACTTATTTAATCCATATTTATCCTCATTTTTTTTGACTTGATCTGCATTCAGGCCATTTGTGGGATTGACTTGAAATTCTTGGAGAAGTTGATCGATCGATTTATTATGAAACATATTTTGACTTATAAAATTTGTTAGACTGGGTCGAAGGTATTAACCAGTTTGATATTTTTTAGATAATAGTTTATACGAGTTAGATTTCATAGCAAAAACGGTAAAAATCATGCCTAAAATTCACGATAAAATAAAGATTAAAGCGATACCTCAACTTTCACCAACGCTATACCAACTGCCGTGGTCATGATGCGATTTGACAGAATATAATAAAATGAGTTAAATTAAACCACCACCTATTATTATAACCCCCTTGCATATGGCCGCCACTCATTCTTCTGCCCCCCGTGCTTCACGTGCACCTTCAGCCCCTGCTCGTGCACCTTCAGCCCAACCACGCCTTAAACGTTGGGCGCGACGCTTTGCTATTTCTTCAGTTTTGCTCGGGCCAGTCGCTTGTGGTGCCTCTGAAGATTCGGGAGATACGGGTACAAGTACAGAAACAGGTGCAGACAGCGATCTTGATACAGGAACAAGTACTGATACTGACAGAGGTTCTTCTACAGGGACAACCACCACCGATGCTTCATCTTCAACCGGTCCTCTTGAACCAGAGGCCCACTGCGGAGATGCTGTAGTCGACAACGGTGAGGAATGCGATGATGGTGAAAATAATGGTCCTGGCCAAAATTGTAACGACAAGTGTGAGCTCAATGTCTGTGGGGACAGCGATAGGGGGCCTGACGAACAGTGCGATAGTGGTGCCAACAATGGCCTCAATCACAACTGTAACGACAAGTGTGAGCTCAATGTCTGTGGAGATGGGGATAAGGGCCCTGGAGAGGCCTGTGACGATCGCAACCAAGTGGATGACGATGCGTGTTCTAATGACTGCAAACTGCCCTTCTGTGGTAATGGCAATATTGATTCAAACGAGGAATGTGACGACGGCAATGAAGTTGACAATGATGAATGTACAGATGCCTGCACGCTTCCCGTTTGTGGGGATGCTATTATTCAATATGGAGCTGGTGAATCGTGTGATGACGGCAATCCTGACAATTCTGATAAATGTCTAACTAACTGCAATATCGCCACATGTGGGGATGGTTATGTCCAGCTAGACATTGGAGAGCAATGTGATGATGGCAATGGCGATAACACAGACACTTGCCTAGACACTTGCAAGCTCAACCCGTGTGGGAATGGGCAGGTGGATGTCGGGGAGCAGTGTGATGATAATAACAAGATTAACGGTGATGCTTGTTTAAACACCTGTAAGATCGCCACGTGTGGTGACGGGGTAGTTTATTGGGGGGAGGAGAAGTGCGATGATGGCGACAAGAATAACAATAATGCCTGTACTAACGTCTGTACCATACCATAGACTTAGATAAACGTCCTTAGCCAATTGCTAACAAATAGAACTGGCTTAAAAATACACTTCATCAAAAGAAGTGTATTTTTAAGGTTAAAATACTTTTTTATTAAAAATTCATCTATACACCTCTGCCTAAATAATTTCAATTTTCCGTATTATACTCCATAGCCTTATTTAGACTTCATAGAAACAAAGAGTATTATTTAGGCTACGGTGCATTATACGAAATTATAAAGGCGAAGGAGTATATCTTCCCATATTTTTGTGAATCTGACAGGTTGAGTTCATTGACAATTGATGGAGCTTATTGCTAGCATCCGCCTCCACTCTCCCACACCAAACATCTACAAATTGTCCAACGAAGTTAAATTGTTTCCCAGGATTCATAATTTTTTATATCGGTAAACCCCTCCCGATATAACCCATGAAGAAAGTATTTTCTCTCTTTCTTGCCTTCCCCATTTTATTCACTGGCCCACTTTTAGCTTTTGCCGAGGATCTGCCTCCTCCGCCACAAGAAGAGCCTCAGCCCGAACCCGATCCTCAACCCCTCCCCGAACCAGAGCCTCAACCGGAGCCAAAAGAGGAGCAAAATTTGCCCGAAGAACCCGATCCTTTTGGCATCAAGATCAACGAAGTCTTGGCCGATTCCACTGAACCCGATGCCACGGGAGAGTTCATTGAACTCTATAATTCCGGAAACCAAGCCCTAGACCTAAAAGGATGGGTTTTAGATGATGAAAATCTCGTGGACAAGTATTTTTATACCTTCAAAAATCCCAATCTCAATTATCTTCTAGAGCCTGGCCACTACCTCACCTTTTTTCGTCCAGAAACAAAAATCACTTTAAATAATGAAGGAGATACGGTTAATCTATTCAATTCTCAAAAAGATGAGATCGATTCCTTCACCTTTGAATCCACCTCCATGGGCCGCCCATGGGGTAGAAATCCGCAAAATCCTGACGAATGGATCCTTTTCCCTACGCCTACCCCCGATGCCGAGAATGTCCTGCTCAACAATCCCCCTGTGGCTGCTATCCACGTTCAAGGGGGCACAGGAGGCATGAAAATCAACGTGACAGGTGAAGACAGCACCGATCCTGATGGCGACGCTTTGACTTACCTCTGGGAATTTGAACCAGGAATCTTCAGCGAAGCCGAAAATCCTCTCACTTACACGTTTCAGAGTCCCGGAAATAAAATCCTCAAACTCAAAGTGACCGATGAATTTGGGTTGTTTGCCGAAGCCACCCTGCCCTTCATCGCCGCCCAAGAAAATCAGCCACCCCCAAACGATGACGAGGAGGTCGATGAAGACGTAGATGAGCCGCTCGATCCTGTCGATCCTGATCAAGAAGAGGCCGATGAATTGCCAAGTGAACCCCTAAAAACCTACCCTCAACTCCATCTCCTCAACGAATTCATGCCCGACCCCCCAGGGGCCGATGGAGAAGGAGAGTGGGTCGAACTTTACAATCCCACAGACCAAACTGTCGATCTTTCTGGCTGGTATTTGGACGATGAAGAAGGGGCCTCAGCTCCGTTTAAAATTCCAGAAAAAATCACCCTCAATGCCAAATCATATCTCGTTTTTCAAGGTGCTGACGTGAATCTTTCCTTAAAAAATTCTGCCGATACGGTCCGCCTGCTCGATCCCAACAAAATTGAAACACAGCGGGTCAATTATGTGGATTCAAAAGAAGGTTTAAGTTATGCCAAGAGCGCTCAAGATAGCTTCCTTTGGACCTCCATGCCTACACCCAAAGCTGTGAACGCTTTTCCGCCTCCCCCCAAAGCGTATTCACTGGGTGTGATTCGATTTGATTCCGTATTGCCAAATCCAGAAGGCACGGATACTGGCAAAGAGAAAATCTTGCTCAAAAATACGTCTGGAGAGTCGATCAACCTCTCGGGGTGGAAACTAGCCACCAGTTCAACTGAAAAAGAACTCCTGAGCGTTCTCATTCCGGCCAATTCGAAAAAAGAACTTGTCTCGTCAGAGTTTGGTGTCACCTTAAAAAATACCAATGAAACGCTCCGTTTACTCGATCCCACGGGTCAAATGATCGATGAAATCTCGTGGAAAACCTCTTCTTCTGACCAGTGGCTTTTCAACACCAATTCTCTCCAAAATGGAATGCTGGTGGCTGTCAACGAGGTTGTGGATGGAGACACCTTTAAAATGACGTTTGAAGGAAAGCCTTTTACGGTACGACTTTTGGGTGTAGACACACCGGAAACCGTTCACCCCTTTAAACCCGTTGAATTTTATGGAAAACAAGCCAGTGATTATCTCAAAAATTTATTGATGGGCAAACAAGTCCGTTTGAATTTCGATGAAAATAAGCTCGATGCTTACGGGCGAGTTCTGGCCTATGTTTATTCAGATGATTTATTTGTCAATGCAGAAGTTGTCAAACAAGGTTATGGTTACGCCTACACTCGTTATCCCTTTCAGTCCCTGACCGATTTTGTAGCCTACCAAGCTGAAGCAAAAGCAGCAGGGCGAGGGCTTTGGGAAAATCCTGAAGTGGCGGCAGAAATCGAAAAAACTATTCAAGAGGGGCTGGCTAAACCCGAAGAATTAGGCCAAAATGGAGCCTTGGTTGATCTTGAGGATGACCCAGAAACGATCAAGGTCGAGCAAGACTCTCACACGGAAGAGGCCAAAACTTCAGAAGATGAATCCCTTCCAGATTCAATTTCATCGCTAGAGTGTGATTCGGAATTTCTCAAAATAGACTCCTTCTTGCCTGCTCCAAAAAGTGGCGAAGAAGAATACATTAAATTGATCAACACAGGTGAACAAGAAGCATGCTTGGCCGGCTGGAAATTAGATGATGTTTTAGAGTCTGGTTCTAAGCCTTTCCAATTTCAAAACGGCCAAATTAAGCCAGGAGAAATTCAAGAATTCAAAAAAACGATCACTAAACTTTCCTTCAATAATTCCAACGACTGTGTTTCGCTCATCAATCCTCTGGGTGAACTCGCTGACCAAATTTGTTACGAAAAAACACATGAAAATGAAGTCTTCACCCATACGGGTGGCAACGGGATTTCTACGAAATCTACCCCTACCCCTTCTGCCACAAAAAAGAAAACCACGACCAAATCTACTGCTGTAAATTCAAAGGCCTCCCCAGATGCCCCCAAGCATACCTTCAACCGCGAAAGCTCTTCCTACCGTTCCGAACTCACTAATCGGTCCTTTTTAGGCCGTATCATAGGCATGGATGAAGATGAAATGATGTTGGTGGTCGAGTTGGAGGATCAAAAAATCATCCCTATTTCTTACGCCCACAGTTTGTTTGATATGAAAATGATCAAAGCGCTTTTAAAACTCGATAAATTACTAATGTTTGATGTTTATCAAACTGCTGATTTTGCTCAACTGGTCGACGTTTATGATCCAGACGATCTCAGAGGGGCAGCGCCCGAAAAATCTCCCGTCTTCTACATCCTCTTTGCCTTGCCCACGATGGCCTTGTTGATGCTTGCCTGGAAGAAAAGAGCGCTCTTAAAATCCATCAAGTGGTTTGAGGAAAAAATCGATTGATCTGCCCTTTTTATAAATATCCCGGTAAAATAGTCTTGATTAAACTTATTTGTTCATTCCATGAAATCTGTTTTCAAGTCTCTCATCGGCACTCTCCTGGCCCATAAAGCCCACCAATTCCTAAAAAAAAATAAGGTTCAGGTGATTGCGATCACAGGAAGCATTGGGAAAACCAGCACCAAAGAGGCTATTTATACCGTTTTAAAATCTAAATTTGACGTGAAGGCGAGCCAAAAAAGTTTCAATACCCCCATTGGCATGAGTTTGGCCATCCTTGGGGAAAATGAGTCTGGATTTAGCTCGCCTACTGCATGGTTCAAAATTTTGAAGCGTATTTTCTTTCACCCCCAAAAAGCACCCGCTAAAATGGTTCTAGAAATGGGTGCAGACTGCCCAGGAAACATCCAGGAGCTCGTAGGAATTGCGCCGCCCCATATTTCTGTCGTCACTTGGGTTAAACCGGTTCATCTCGCAGAAGGGCAATTCAAAAATATTGAAGAAATTGCAAAAGAAAAGGGGCTTCTCGTCCGTCATCTGCCACCCTCTGGCACGGCCATTTTAAATCAAGATGATTTACGAGTGAGTCAAATGGAGACTTCAGGTCAAAAGTTCACCTTTGGCTTGACGGATGAGGCTCAATTGAGAGCTAAAGAGGTTCATGCCACGCCCAGTGCACTTACTTTTAGTGTAATTTATCAAGATCAGGTTCAAAGTTGTCATGTCCCAGT
>CAZNDI010000041.1:0-9392 GCA_964571805.1 uncultured Candidatus Peribacteria bacterium | reverse complement strand
GAAGACAGCGATGCGGCCCTAAAAAAAGCTGTGGAAGACGCTTTAAAACCCAGCACCCCTTTGCCCAATCCAGAAAATGATATCAACAATTTAACCGTCAAGGCGGAACAGGAAAAGCAAATTGCAATAGACATTGCCGAAGATTTAAAGGGTTACAATCGAAGTGGAGGCGCGATTGCCGAAATCGAGCTGATCCGTCGAGTAGAACCCTTGATCGGCCAGATGCGAACGAGCTTTGAAACCATTCAGTCCCAGTATCAAGAAATGGTCGATGAAACTTCTTTAGATGATACCCCACCATGCTAATAAAAAAATACCTCATCACCGGCATGTTGGTTTTAGGGGGATTGTGCCTCCCGATTCAAGGTGCATTAGCCCTTTACTCTCCGGTGATTTCGCAAAATGTTGCCACCATCAAGAGCCACATTCTGAGCTCTCAAGCCAAAAATGGCACGGGAACTTTATTGGAAGCCATCAAGTCCATCAAGTCTTATAATAAAGTGAGGCGGGAAGGCGGCTATGCATCGGGGATCTCAGGCGAAGCGCGCGTGGCTCAAGAGCTCATTTTAAATCAAAATTATAGAGAAGTACTTCAAGATCCTTTTGCTTCTATTTGGATGGTTTTTAATCTCAATTTATACAACAAGCAGTTCATCAGCAATTGTTTGAGGAATGAAATATGGGGCATGGAACAACTGCGAGATGTGGTGGGTCAAGAAATGGTGAAAGCTTATTTGATGTATGACCCCGTGCACGGGAATCTTTTGAAGGAAGATTACCTTTATATTATTACAGAAATCGACCGGTTGAAAAAATATGGCTCGGACCCCAATGCCTCAATTATAGCCAAAGATGCCAAAGGTAAAGAGATTAAAATGAGCTCGAATCAGTATTTTTTCAACAGCCCCGCCAGCGACTCTGGGGGGACCAACATGTACACGCGTAAGTATTTTAAATCAGATTTAACCGGGTGTCCCGAAGGCGAATTTGAAAAAAGCTTTGAACAAGTGGCCCGTAGTTGGGAGACGTTAAAAACCCTGGGGAGTGGGGAAGGCAGTTTTTCATTCGATGGCGCCTCGTGGGGAAGCATCTGGGCCATGGCAGACGCCAATGCCAAAATTAGGGCAAAACAATGGATTCAAGCCAATCAAATTTCTTTGACCTTGGGGGAGGAAGAGGGGGCAAACATCAATAGTTTGGTCAAAGGAAATGGTTGGGATAGATTTGTGGGCTCCGCAAAAACGGAGATCAAGATCGTAGAAAATATGGTCGGTTTGGTCACGCCGCTTTTTGACATTAAAAATTGGCGCACTAATGGAGAAAATAAATCAGGGTGTGTGTACTATCTCAAAGAAGAAAATGTGTATATGGATTGTCAAGAATACGAATTGAAACAGTGGGAACAGTGTAAAGACGATAAGACTGAAGCCCAAAAAGCGGGAATAAATTGTGACCGGTACCGGAATTTGAACGCGGTTCGTTCGTTGGGAGAAGTCGCCGCGGAACAGTTGAATCTGATCGAAAATAATGAAGCAGCCAAAAAAGAAGCGACCACTGCCTTTACTTATAGCATCAATTTGGACAGTGTGGCCGAACAGAGCATCATTGAAATCGACCGTGAGTTACTTTTGATGAATGCTACAATCCAGCAAAGTTATGAGGGATTGGGTGAAAAGGGTGGATCTAGCCTTCCTAGCCTGATTAAAGAAGTGTCGCACGTGACCCAAAATCAGTGTGTGAACAAACAATGATTGAAGTGGAAGGATCGATGAAGGAATTCTGAAAACCAAAATTCCCCCGTGAGCGATACGGGGGAACTCTGGCATTTTTTGTTTTCGTTTTCAACCAAAAGTTGAAAGTAAAGAGAGTAGTGACGCAAAACCTTGCGTCCTTAATGGCTGCATTCAGGCCACGCCTTCTTCGAGAAATTTTTCGAGGAAGCCTTCTGTAATGCGATACACGCGGCCGAGCTTGATGGCTTTGAGTTTGCCGAGCTTGATGTACTTGAGGACGGTAAGAGGATGAATCTGAAGCATGGCAGCGATCTGTTCGGTGGTGTAAATGGTTGGAGCCACAATCAATTTTGTTTTTGTTAGGGGTAATGTGGAAGTTGAGGAATAAAAATGACTTAATCTAATTAAACTTAGTTTAATTTAGTTAAGTTTTATTTATTTTTATTAAGTTTATTTAGTTTTAGCTTGGTTTTATTAACTTTATTTTATTTTGATTAAATTTAACTTAATCTATTTAACTTTAACTTGGTTTAATTAGTTTTGAATTAATCTAGTTAAATCTATTTAGGTTTACTTAATCTGAAGCTAGTCTAGTTAAATTCAAGTAAGTTTGTCAATGTTTATTATATTTAATTATGTTTTGTTAAAGGATAGAATGTGGTGTGATGATAGTTTTTCATTTTCAAAAATCTTTATGCAGGCGAGCTTATATAAGCTCGCCTGCAGGATTACAATTTAATTTTTTGAATACTTAGAGTCTTTTTATTGCTAAAATATGACCATGAAATTCAATTTTACCCCCCCTATCGCCATCCTCGGCTTTGGCGACGAAGGCCAGTCCGCCCTAGAATTCTCTCAGAAACAAGGCTTTTCGGATATTACGATTTGTGATCAAAAAGAAGATTTAGAAGTTCCAGATGGGGTGAAAACCAAATTAGGGAAAATGGCCTTCGAGGATTTATCAGAATTCAAAACCATCATCCGCAGCCCTGGCGTTCACTACAAGTTGCCGGGAATTTTGGAAGCGAGTGAAGCAGGGTGTCATGTGACCTCCATGACCGAAATGACTCTAGAAATCGGCCGAGAGCGATTGACGGCCATCACCGGAAGTAACGGGAAAACGACGACAACGGGAATGCTGGATGCCATTTTGACGAAACATTATGAAGGAAAAATCATTGTGGGAGGAAATGATCGATTGCCCGTTTTGCAGCGAGCGATTGAGAATCCTGAGCAACCGATTTTGATGGAAGTTTCAAGCTTTCAGTTCGCCGACTTGAAGCAATCTCCGCATATTGCCGGTGTCCTCAACATCAGCCCCAACCATTTGGATTGGCATGAGAATTTGGAAGATTACATCAACGCCAAAGGAAATTTAATTGCTCATCAAAAAGAGAGTGATTGGGCCATATTGAATGCGAATGATGAGAATAGTTCAAGATTAGCCCAACATGCCAAAGGACAGATTTTTTGGGTCGGTAAAAAAGAGGGTGAGCATTGGGCCGTGTGGGAAGGAGAAAATTTGATGGCCACCCCTCTTGAAGGCGAGATGCCGTCATCTCGCCGGAATAATGGAAATCTTATTGAAATCCTCAAAAAAACCAACCTCAAAGTCAAAACCCATCCCGACAACGTCGCCTTTGCCGTGGCTGCGAGCCTAATTCATCAGATGGATCCAAGTATAATTAAAGAAGTCCTCTCCACCTTTCCCGGCATGCCTCAACGGTTAGAATTTGTGAGAGAGATCCAAGGAATAAGGTTCTACAACGACTCCTCATGTACCACTCCCGAATCGACTGCCGTCGCCCTCGGGCAATTTCCCCACGGCAAATTGATTTTACTGCTAGGAGGCAGCACCAAACACTCTGATTTCAATTTTATGGCTAAGCACATTGCGGAAACGGAAACGAGAGTTTATTTGTTTGGAGCAGAAGGCCCACGAATTAAAACAGCTCTCGAAGAGGCAGGCGGAACACATTTGATTTTGAATCTAGATGAAACGGGAGAATTCACCAATATCATTCAAAAAACCTACACCCTGGCCCAGCCAGAAGACAATATCGTCCTTTCACCCGCCTGCGCCAGCTTTGACATGTTTAAAAATTCCAAGGAACGAGGAAAGTTTTTTAATGAAATTGTGAAAAGCTTGTAACCCTGTATGTCATTTCGAGCTTGTCGAGAAATCTACGGGAGCGAAATGACATCACAGAATTGCTTACTTCTTAGTTATTAGCCCTCTAATCATCCCTACATCCCTCCCAATCCCCTCCTTCAAAGCTTCCAAGGATTCGAATTTTTTGGGCCCACGAATTTTTTCTCCTACTTCAAACGAAACAAATTGACCATAAATTTGCTCAGAAAAATTAAGCACGTGAATTTCTAAAACACTTTTCCCTGTACCTTTTGGACCAAAATATAACGCTCCCGCGTGAGCGGAGAGCGTGGAGCGTGGAGCGTGGAGCTTTTTTGTGTGATTAGCTCTCCGCTCTCCGCTAACCGCTCTCCGCTTGAGATTAACGGTACACACATAAACTCCAGGTTCATAATGGTCTCCAAAACTTCCTACCCTAAAATTGAGGGTGGGAAAACCCAGTTTTCGTCCTAGTTTTTCGCCTGATTGGACTTTTCGTCGAAAGCGCATGGACTTATTGTAGGCAAAATTTCTACTTTCTCCAAGTCGGGGGAGGCAAATTGACAATTTGCTTTTTAGGAATAGAATGAGATTCTTTCGTCTTGTCCCTAATTCTGGGGTGCTTGACGATGAAATCCTTCACATCAAATGGACCAAAGGAGGTCATCATGGACACGCTTTTCATTTTCTGTGCCGGCCTCGCAACGGCCATTGTCCTGTGGAGTTGGAAGGGGTGGCTCCCCGAAAGCGGTCGATGGAAGGCTTGGTGCCCCAATGTGGTCAGCATCCTGTCTGTCCCCTTTTGCTGGGTGGCATACTTTATCTTTTGGGTATTGATGGGCAACATCTACCTGACGATGATCATTTATGCCCCTGGTGTGGGTGGAGATCTGATCGATGGCCGTTTGGCCAAGGGATATAAAAGGGCTTACCCTCATAAAACGGCTGACTCGAGCTGGAGGGGACAGCTTCTCTTCCCGGGTGTATCGAAGATTGGCCCCATCTTGGACCCGATCTGCGACAAGGTCCGTGTCGTTCCCATCTACGCATACAACGCCATTGTGAGCTTTGGCTCTGAAATGCCTGATACAGGTGTACTCTTTGCCGGCATTGCTTTGATTGAAGTGCTCGCCGGAATCGAGCGCGTGATCAATGGCGAAGCTCGTGTAAACAACGGGGGAAACCACGCTAAGGGGGTCGGCAAGATCAAGGCTTTGCTTCAACATGCAGTCCTGATCCCCTGGGTGTTCATCGACTTCTTTGGCGGTGCAACTCTCTGCATCTGTCTCTGCGTCACCCTGATTCTGACCATTCTCAGCCCGATCGGCAGAATGATCAAACAGGCCAAGGAGAAAAAGACCCTCTGAGTCGAGTCCCTCAGACTGTGAAGACAGACCCGCGCAGCAATGCGCGGGTCTTTCGAAAAATACTGAATTTTAAACCACAACTTACCCACTTACCAGTTAAACACTTACTACTTTATGAATAAAATTATTTTTTCCACTTAATGCTACACCCCATGCTCGGCTTTTGATCTAAGGAAACGGGCTCATGAGCTAAAATAGCATCGAGGGCCTCTCTGAGATCTTTTTTAGTTATGGCAGATTCATCTTTCCCGCCCGGATGAACATCCGTTCGGACGGGCCAATTGTCGTCAATGCGTCCGTGGTAACGCAGGGCTCGCTTCTGATCAAAAACATAAATATCAGGCGTGCATTGAGCCTGGTAAGCTTTCGCCACTTCTTGGGATTCATCGTGGAGGTAGGGAAAGTTGAGGCCTTTTTCCTTCGCCCAAACTTGCATGGCTTCAAACGAATCATCAGGATAAGCTTCAGCATCATTGGCATTGATGCCCAACAATTGAACCCCTTTTTCCGCATAATCCTTTTGAATAGCGATCATTCGATCAATCGTCGCTTGGATGTAGGGACAATGATTACACATGAAAATCAACACCAAAATTTCTTTATCGGTAAAATCAATTGGACCATAGCCCTTTCCATCGGTGGCCGGAAGGCTGAAGCGAATGATTTCTTTTCCCAAATGAAGGGGGAGGGATTCTAAAAGCATATTGAGTTAATAATTTTCAGATTTTATTTTTCTTCTTCATCTTCGTCGTCCTCTTCTTCTACCATTGTATCCCCTCCCAAATCGGTTTGGGTGTTTAAAGCATCCACGCCATACATCCTGAAAAAATTATCATAAACCAACTCCACAAATCCTCCCACCAATTCGAGCATGAGCCACACCATGGGCATTGCCCCCAAAATGATGACTTGTTGAGAAATTTCGGTACTTAAAAGAATCAAAGCCAAGGTTATACTCACAAAAATACCCAGAGCATTGGCATAGATGCCCACCAAACTATATTCATAGCCCGCCAGAATTTCCATGATCAAGGCAGAAATAAAGGCGCTCAATAAAAAATGGAGGGCAGCCACCCCTGTGGTCAATTCTAGAGGAATGGCGATGAGGTAAAGGGGAATGGTTAAAAAAAATAAAACCAAATTGAAGAGGAAGACTTGCGTGATTGTGGTTTTTCTTCGTTTATATTTTTCACTGTCCATGAACGTTAAACTCACCGCTGTGATGGTGTTTCCACTGATGGTGGCCAAAAAAGCCATCACAATGATCGCAAAGAAATTCAAGGACGTTGTTCCCTCTGTGGAGGGCACAAAGGAAGTGATCACAAAGAAGGCGACAAAAGCAATCAGCATGCCTCCCATGCCTCCGGCTATGCCACTGAGCAGGCGAAGGAGAAATAAATTAAAAGTCAGGGGTCTTTTTTCGTTCATGGTTTTTTGTTTTTTGATTCTTCCAAAAGCATTGTAGCAAACAATACAATCAAACCCAAAGTAATTCCCACATCGGCAATATTAAAAACAGGAATGGAACCCAGAACAATAAAATCCACCACGTAACCCTGAAGGATGCGCTCGATCAGATTGCCCACGCCACCAGCCAACACCGCTCCCAACAACACAGCGGGGAAAAAGGTCGGCTGTTTTGATTCCCTTAAATACTTTAAGCCAAAGTATAAAAGGAAAATCAGGATGAGTACACTTCCCCCGATCTGTAAGAAGCGAGGCACCTCTACACTAAAAGCAATCCCATCGTTTTTTTGGAAATTCGTCAAATAAAACCAATCGCCCAGAATCCGGGTCACTTGGAAATGAGGCGACGTGGCCCACCACTTGGTCAAAATATCAAAAATTAGCCACAGATCAAAAGAAATGAATAAGGCCAACGTTGTTTTAGCTTGTTTAGATAACATCTTCTCTATTTTTAATAAAAATGTAGATATAAGCAAGTCAAAAAGGTATATTACCTTAGCTTACCTTAATTAAAATTTCCAATTCATTCCAATGCACCACCAATTTCACAAACGAAAGTCTAAATTTTAATGTTTAAAGCTTAAAAATTGATTGGAATAGTTTAAAAATTAGTCTTTAGAAATTATTGCTTCGTTTGGAAATTGGAGTGAATTGGTGAGTATTGGAGTGAATTATGACTAAGTTAGGGCGCTAGTGCGTAAGGTGAGTGTTTAATTTTCAATGTTCCAATAATTAATGAGAAAAGCTGACATTGACGTTCCATTGGCCATCACTGCTTTCAGCCTGTTGCTGTTTGGAATCATCATGATTTCGAGTGTCAGTGTTTATGAATCGCATCAACACACTAGCACTTTAGTTGCCAAAGGAATTTTAGATGTACCAAATAATAGTTTTTATCTTTGGGGACATTTTTGGCGAGCCCTAATCTCTATACCTTTCTGGATTTTTGCCATTTATTTCCCTTTAAAATTCTGGAAAAATATATCCCTGCCTTTCTTTGTGACTTGTATTTTACTTCTTGTAGCCGTCTTAATCCCTGGCATAGGATCCGATTATGGTACATCCAAATCTTGGATTGATGTGGCTTTTCTTCCTTCCATTCAGCCTGTGGAAATCATGAAATTGGCGCTGGTATTCTACTTGGCCGTTTGGATGGAAAAACGACAAGAATTGGTGAGATCCTTTCAATATGGGTTCATTCCTTTCACCATTCTTTTGAGTGTGGTTTTGTTTCTATTAGCCCTTCAACCCGATTTTGGCTCCATTTTGGTGATTGTGATGGTGGCAGCCTCTATGTTCTTTGTGGCGGGAGGAAGCCTCTTGCATATCGGATTGGGCGCCTTCATTGCCAGCATTATTGTGCTCCCTGTGATTCTTATTTTTGACCGCTTCCAGTATGTGATTGAGCGCTTCATGACCTTCATCCATCCAAATACGGATGTCTTGGGATTTGGCTTTCAAATCAAACAAGCCCTCATCGCAGTGGGCAATGGAGGATTTTTTGGGGTCGGTTTCGGGAAATCCATTCAGAAATTTGGCTACCTTCCTGAAGTTCAAAGTGACACCATTTTTGCGGCCGCGTCGGAGGAATTGGGATTCATTCGGATTATTTTTTTAGTGCTAGCCTATGCCATCATTGCCTATCGTGGTTATTTGATCGCCGGAAAGGCCAAAGATCGCTTCTCGATGCTAGTAGCTGTAGGAATTGCTAGTTGGTTCACCTTTCAGGCCATCATCAACATGGGGGTCACTTTAGCCATTTTACCCAATACAGGGATCACCCTCCCTTTTGTCAGTTATGGAGGAACCTCGCTCACCGTGACCATGTTGGCCGTTGGAATTTTACTTAATATTTCGCGTTATGCTCAAGAAGGCACGCATTTTGCTAGTCGGAGGCGGGTCAGGAGGTCATATCATTCCCAACCTCGCCGTCGCCTCGGTCATTAAAACAAAGGCTCCCCAAGCTGAAATCTTGTATGTGGCTTCGCGAAATCAATTGGATGCCAGACTGCTCAAATCTTCGGGTTTGAAACAGCGTTTTATTTTTTCTGGCAAGTTTCGTCGCTATTTTTCTTGGCGTCATTTCGTTGATCCGCTTTTTATTATTTTAGGATTTTGGCAGTCTTTTTTTATTCTCGTTCGCTTTAGACCCCAAGTGGTTTTTTCTAAGGGGGGTTATGTGAGCCTACCTGTCGTTTTGGCTGCCTTCCTTTTGAGAAGAAAAATTATTCTCCACGAATCAGATGCGCGAATGGGATTGGCCAATCGAATGTCGGCTAAACTGGCAAATAAAGTCTGTGTGGCCTTTCCAGGACTTTTGAAGCACGGGAAAAAGTATGTTTTTACTGGAAATCCGATTCGCCAAGAAATTTTGGGAGGAAGTCGCAAAAAAGGGTATGAATTGACGGGTTTCAATTCCAAATTGCCCGTTATTTTGGTTTGGGGGGGCAGTCAAGGGGCTCAAGAAATCAATGGTTTATTGATGGCTAATTTGGATCGATTCACGCATTATTTTCAAGTGATTCATATTGCAGGAAATAAATCACCCCTTAGCACGACTAAGAATTATGCTTCTTTTGAATATATAGAGGACCTCAAAGACATTTATGCTCTCACAGACATGGTGATTGGTCGAGCGGGAGCCAACTCTCTTTTTGAAATTGCTTGGCTACAACTTCCTAATGTCATCGTTCC
>CAZNDI010000040.1:0-9495 GCA_964571805.1 uncultured Candidatus Peribacteria bacterium | reverse complement strand
AAAGAGATGATAGTGTATTTTTTTCATATAAAACCAAAGAAATCAATGTCAGTAATGGCTTTTACTAGAGCAAAAGCTAGGGAAATAATGGCAAAACCAATAAAGCTATAATAAATCATGGTTTTAGCATTGGTGAGCCGATCTTCATTGTCTCGTACCAGAACCATAAAAATACCTGAAACGGTGAAAACAATCAGAATGGCCAGCCAAGCAAAGCGGAAAAGTTGACGGATCAACTGAGGAATAAAGTCTAAAACCAAGTCCCCTTCCGGAACCGTTCCTGGCCTTTGTGGAAGGATAAGAATCCGATTCACTTCAGACATGGCTTCAGTCGACTGGGTTTGAGCCACACTGAATTCAGCCGTAGGCAAAAGTCTAGGCAAGGCTCCTGCAATGACTTCTTGCACGTCGAACTGGCTTTGAGCAGGAAGTTTTTTAAAAATGCTCACTTTTTCTTGAGCGACACCCATAGCTTTTATGGCTTCGTCCCGTCGACCATCATTTTTGTTCAAGCTTTTAATCCTTACATCTAAGGCGTCAAAGGCTATTTCGGCGTCCAATTGAGCATTTTCCATGAATTCAAGCAATGATTTGCTTTCTTGATCGGCTTTTTTTTGAGCTGTGCTTTCTGGCACTCCTCCATTGATCAAGGCTTGTTTATAGAGATTTGTAGCTTCGCTTTGGCTAGCGGCAAAGCTAAATTGAGGAATCAAGAAGAAAACGAGAACTGCCAATGAAGTGAAAATTTTCTTTAGAATCATATGGATTAAACGAACTGAAGTTGAGAAATAATGGTGACAATGCCATAGGCTGTGAGAGTGATAACCAATCCAATGAGGCCATAAATCAAAGTTTGAATGCCTCGAGTCCGCCTTTCTTCATCTGAAAAAGAGGTGAGAAGCAAATAACCTCCATAGATTATCACCAGAACCGTGAGAGCAATGGCCAAATTGATGCCCCAACTGATTAAGAATGGAATAATTTTGGTAAAAATAATGCTCGATTTAATATCAACTCCTTCATTTCCACTCCCCGGCAAAATGCCTGCCCCCACGGGTTTGGAGATGATGGTTTCTGCACTGGTGATATCAGCCGCTTGAACCAATGAGCCTATCCCCCCAAGACAGAAAATAATGAGCCCCGCAATGATTTTTTTGTACTTATTTTTCATTTTTTATTAAAAAGCAAAGAAAGTAGGATTGATGGTGTAAAGGATGACTGAAGCCGTGAACCAAAGAGCCATACCAATCAAGGCCTTTAGAATCATATCTTTACCTCCTTTATCACTGTCTGCATTTCCTCCCGCGGCTGAAATTCGAATTCCCCCCACAATCACAATGAGAATGACCACGGCCACAATGATGCCGGACATGAAATTATATATTAAGCCCAGATAGTTATAAAGCAAGCTGAAGGGCCCTTGTGTTTCTTTACCCTTTTCGTAGACTAAAATCGCCTGAAAAGGACCGTATTCATTTTTAGTTAAGACTTCTCCAAACCAAAGCTCATAAGACTGCTCGCCCTTAGATAAAACATCATCGTGGACTACAACTTTATAAAGGTCATAGCCCGTTCTTCCTCCTATGGGCTCTTGTAGAAAAATACAGTTAAAAGGTGTTTTAAATTTATAGTCAAATTTATCACTATTATTTGACCCCAACCATTTTGAGCTACACTCAGCAGGTGAATCTGCACATTCAGGGAAGCCAATTTTGGTGGCAAGCATACAGCGAGTTTGAAAACTGGCATCTGGGACATTTTTAGGTTCAGTTGCAGCACCCGCGGCAAAAGCAGAATGTTGTGAAAAAACTAGAAATAGACCTAAAATTAAAATGAGTCGTTTAACCATAAACACTGCGGATGAGAAGTTGCACAAGGGTCACTAGGATGTATGCCCCTAAAGTTGCGGCCAATCCAATCAAAGAATAAATGACGTAATTCTTGCCCTGTTCATAGCGGGCTTCGTTTCCTGCTGAAATAATCATCAAAAACCCTCCAATACTGAGCATCAAAACACAAAGGGTTCCAATGACCCCTGCCATAAAACCAATGATTTTTTCAAAAAAGTAATCTAAACCACGGCGAATCCAGCCTTGTTTCACACTCCCCTCCACACCTTGATGAACAATGGGCGTTAAATTGAACATGAAAGACCCACTGTCAATATTCTGGCTAGGCACCTGATTTACCGCCTTAACTTGAGGCGTTTGAAGCCCCGCATCAAGAGGTAACAGACTGACAGTGAAGGTAAAAAGGACTAAAAGGAATATTTTTTTGAGCATTTTTATTTTTATATTCCTTTAATTTTAGCACAATTAGCCTATTTTTGCAATCCTGGTTTTGCTTTCTGACTCAAGGGTCACAGATAAGGTGGAACCAAAATCATCGAGAGTTTGAGGTTTCTCTAAAACAGGCATTTGGGCGTTCAAGCTGATTTGACCTTCGGTGATTTTAATCACATCCTTATCGATCTTTCCCAATTCTTTTCCTGCATTATTGTAGGCATTTACCGTGGTTCCCAGATGATTGCCCACTTTGATAATATGGTCTTGATAAGCATTGAGATGCCGCCCCAACTCCCCCACTCGTTTTTGAATTTCAACGGCTTGTTTTTCAATGGTCAGAGCTTTAAGGGCCTGCATCACCGTTTGAAGATAAGCGAAAAAAGTCATGGGAGAGACCATGATCACTCGTTTTTTGAAGGCATATTCAATCAAATCATTGGTATTGATGTCCAAAACCCCTACTTTTTGGCTTAGTAGGTTATAAAAAACGCCATCCGCAGGAATGAAGATGAAGGCAAAATCCGTCGTCCCCTCTTCCGGTCGAACATATTTACTGGTTTCATCGATTCGCTTCTTCAAATCCGCCTTAAAATCCTTTTCCAAAGCTGTTCGCCGAGCCTCATCATTCTCCCCCATCATGGCGTTATAATTCTCTAAAGAGAACTTTGCATCTACCGGAATGATGGTTTCTTTCACAAAAATAACGGCATCCACAATTTCTCCATTTTTGAACGCATACTGCATTTTAAAGTGAGAGGGTGGAAGCTGGTTGGAGAGTAGGTTTTCCAAAAAGAATTCACCTAAAATACCGCGTTGCTTGGGGTTTTTAAGAATATTTTCCAAACTCTTCATCTGCTCAGCAAAGCCGACGACTTGTTTATTGGTGGCATCGAGAGTCGTGAGTTTTTCGGTCACGGATTTTACATTTTCGGTCACCTCTTTGATGATTTGCTGGCTGGTGGCAAATTGTTTTTGGAGCGATTCGGCCATCACATCACGGCTCTTGTTCATTTGCTCATTAATGCTCTTGTCCTGGGCCTGAATCCCCTTTTGGATCTCAAAAAGGTGGTCCTGAAGCATTTTCATACTTTGATCCTCGGAAGGTTTTTCGATTTTCTGTAGGATACGGTAGCCGAGATAGCCGATGAGAGTGATTCCGAGAATGAGAAGGATGGTGTTGAGCATGAATTTAAAGGGTTTTAGGGCTTAATTTTAGCTTTTTGTTTAGATTTTGTCTATCGACCTGACACTTATATTTTAGTAAGGTCATTATAGTGAACAAATGTTTACTTTTCAAGTAGGATGAAATATAATTTTAAAAATTTTTCATATCCGAAGAAAGTAGGGGTTCGTACATCATGATGGCCTGATTTTCAGCTACAAATTCTTCTCTCACCACTCTACCACCCTCTTCAATGCATTTTCGAAAGAGAATGTTATTGCGAGTATAGCCACCCCACCACTCCATTTTGATTTCGTGTTCTTTTTCAAAAATCTCATAACGGTAAGGAGTCGTTTTATCCGAAAGCCACTGGCCCACCAGATGAGTGTCCGTCAAATGAAGGCTGAGCTGGAACCGCTGTTGGGTGTCGTTTTTGATTTGCAAGTCGATGTTAGGGTAAGAGCAAGTCGCCCCACTTCCAAACGGCTGGGTTCGGTTGGCATCAGGAAAGACATCATAACTGTGACGCCACCGTTCCACCACCGTCAAAGGGGTGTGAAGGGTGAGCCAGTAGATGAGGTTCGAGAGTTGACAGAGTCCCCCTCCGATCCCAGGATGTACCGCACCGTCTCTTAAAAGCATTCCTTCGATATAACCTTTGCGTTTGGTGGGATTGCCTATTTCTCGCCAGTAGGAAAAAATTTCACCCGGTGCAATGATCAAGCCGTTCAAATGCTCAAGAGCGATTTTTAAGTTAGTGATCTTATTTTCCTGCATCCATAGATCCACATCTTTCAGGGGGCGACGAAGGAAGGTTTGGTGACGAAAAATCTCGTGATCAAGTTTTTTCGGTTCAATTTTTTCAGCAAATCTCACTGAAGAAAAGTACCAGTAAAATATTCGTTTAAAGCGATAAAAAATCATTCCGGCCCATCGTCTGAGTTTGGAACGGTGGAGGGGTTTTTTCATGGCGGGCTAGAATAGGGCTTCTAAATTGGCTTCTAGGAAATAATAATACATACAGCATTGGGCTCCTTTGGCTTTTTTATACTGGATGTCTTGTTTGTAGACTTCATCAAAAAAAGGTCGAGGGAAATCGTTGTAATCGGCGGTGAGGAGGAGGGGTTTTTGATCGTTGAAAATTAGGGAACCTATGAATATGTCGATGTCCGAGATGGAGGCCAAGGAAGATTTTGTAGCTGGATTTTCATGGAGCGCCGTATATAAGCGCGTGGCTCGATCTAGCCTATTCTTTGAAGTGGGCACAATGTCAAATCCCGCTATTATTTCCTCTGCCTTGGATTTCTTCGAGGAATGTATTCCTCTCAGCAATTCATAACTTGTATACTCACTCACATACAATTTATTGTCACTTTTTCGCAATTCATCTAAAAACTGCTCAGTTCTTTCCCTGAGGAGCTTTTCTTTACTGAATAAATTTCTCACGATGCAAGTGTCCAACAATATCGCCCGTTTTTCAATCATTATATTTATCTAAAAATTCTTTTTTCTTCTGGCTCAACATCAAAAATAGCTAACTTGGAAGCTCTTTTCAGCATTCTGCTAAAGCTTTCTTTGGTACCAGTAGGCTCCGGCCATTCATCTTTTAGCATTTCTCGCTGTGCTTTGGTGAGTTTTTTAAGCATGATTATTTTTTACAGTTAAATTTTAATGCTTAAATTCTGAAAAGTAAACCATTCTCCCTCTTGTCATTTCGAGGAATTCGAGAAATCTCTACCTGAAAAGAACGGAGTGTATGAGTGTGATTTCTCCGCAAGGTCGAAATGACAAGAAGGGGGGCGTCGAAATGACAAGCGAGTCTAAATGAATGATTCTGATAAGTCTGTCCATTCTGGATTTAAACTATTTATCAAACCAATTTTCTTTTCCCTTCTCCATTTTTTGACTTGTTTTTCTCTTTCGATAGCATCCAAAACATATTGAAATTCTTCAAAATAAACTAGTTGATCGCATTTATACTTGGCGGCAAAAGAATTGGGATTGATTTTAATTTTGTGCTGGTGAGTTCGTTCAGCTAAATTGCCTGTGACCCCAACATACAGAACTCCAGATTGACTCGCTAATATATATAAATGGTATGCCCGTTTCATTATTAATTCTAGGTTTTAAGGATTGATTTTAGCATAATAAAAATGAATAAAATCTAAAAAATACAACTGTCACTCGGAACTAATCTGCACAGATGTCATTTCGACCTTGCGGAGAAATCTATTTCCAAATAACTAAATTCCTTTCAAGCCCATAGATTCCTCGGGTACCTCGGAATGACATTGGGAAGGGAGTTTTCCCTTATGTCATTTCGACCAGAGCGGAGAAATCTATGGCTAATCATCAGCTTACTTATTCACAAGGAATGGATTCTTATAAATCTATTTACATTTTTTTAAACCACCCATTCTCCGAAGCAAATTTAGCATGATTGATGCAATCTTTCTTTATAGAGCTATAAAAATGACTATAATTCACAGAATTATTCGGGTCAAAATCACTTTTAATAAGGTCTAAAACATTAATCAAAAAATCAAGTAAATCATTTATCTCTTCATCTTTTACAGGATATTTTGAGTATAAAAGTTTTCTATTAATTACAAATTTAACTTCCTTATGGGCTAAGAATTTATCTCTCCAACCCATTAAAAGATTTATAGTTTTTTTAAATTTATTTTCTATTATATTGTTTATATCTTCTCTTAAAATTGGATTCCTAGACTCTTTGAGTAATGAATGAATTGAGAAAGAGCGGTCATCTCTATTGTCAAATAAATTTGTAATATTTAATAAAAATCCTTGCTGCAAACTTATAGTCAGGGTGTTCGAAAATGCTATTGAATCAAAGCAAATTGGATTATTCTTGTTCTCATCAAATATATAGGACCAAATATAAAACTGGTGGGCCATTTGAAAAATTAAGCCTTCATAAGCATCAAAATATATTCTACTCATATTATTGATTAAAATTTTTTAACCCTCAGCCTTATCGCAAATCTTATTGAACGGACAAAACCCACACGCAAACTGAGATGGGGTTGGGGCGAAATCGGAGGTGTTCACCGCGTCTGCGGTCTTCACGATCTCCGCCTTCATCTTCTCCAATTTTTTTTCGTCAGGCACCGTGATCACCTTCAAATCATCATCCAAAAAGTAAAGCGTGAGTTTGCTGGCCGGGCGACCGAAACACTCTTTGGCAGCCAGGGCGTAAATCATCAGCTGCTCATCCTTATCCACGTCTTTTTGCGAACGAGCTTTGCCGGATTTATAATCGATCACCTCCAACGTGCCGTCTGGCAAACGATCGGCCCGGTCGATGCGACCGGAAATGGTATACGGCTCCATCTTAAGTTTGAAGCCCTTTTCCAGAAATTCAATCCGGGCAATCTCGTCTTTAAAGTGATCATAAAACTTCACCAAAATCTCCTGCCCCCGTTTTTTCAGAGTCTCCATGTGGGCCCGACTCTCGTAACCGGAAAGAATCCACTTGTCGTCGTAAATCGTGAGGAGGCGGTCGAGGGACAAATCCTCCTGATAATCCTCAAACAGACTGGCCTGCTTGGACTGATTCACCAGCTTATAAAATTCGTTCAGCGTGTTGTGGAGGCTCGACCCGAAACTCGCCGCACCCGAAGGTGGGGTGGGAATCTTGAGGATGTAGTTGTATTCGTACTGCCGAGGACAGGTTTTAAAACTGTTGAGCGCGGAATAACTGAATTTTAAAATCTTCTGCCGCTCCCCCAATTGGGCCGAGAGGGGCAGGTCAACCACTACAGGTTTGAGGAATCGCTCCACGCCCTCGGTCGTCTTTTCAATCTTCACCATCGGGAGTTTATCCATCATTTCCTGCAAAAACACTGACGGCTTTTTGGACCGGGGATTTTGGGAATTGGAACTGGAGTAGAAATCACTGTACATCAAATGCAGCTTTTCCTTCGCCCGGGTCACGGCCACGTAAAAGAGACGACGTTCTTCCTGCAGATGAAAATCCCCTTCCGATAAAATTTCGGAAATGAGTTCCGGAGGCACTTCAATCGGATCCTTCCGGTTGTCCGACGGGAAGCGACGTGCGACCAAGCTCGGCAAAAAGACTGTATGATATTCCAACCCCTTGGCCCCGTGTATGGTGGAAATCTGCACCCCCTCAACACCGCCAATATCAAATTTTGCCGCCGGATTCTCCCCGGCCTCCTCCGCCATGTCCAGATAAGTGACAAAATCGATCACCGTTTTTTCATCATTGCCCCGTTCAAATTCCTGGATTCGCCCAAAAAAGGAAGCAATATTGGTGATCTGCTCTTCAGCTTCAATCGTATTTTTGGCTAAGAGCGTTTCGTAAAGCTTGATCGTCTGTGTGAAATGATACAGCACCTCCCCCGCCGTGTGTTCCTTGGAATGATCAATCAACTCCTGCACCACTTTGGCTAACGCCCCGGTTTCCGGAGCCGTTTGGAGGATCTTCCACAGGGTCTGATATTTTTTCTTAGACTGGTCGATCAAAGCAATGATGGTGGTCATCGGCAGATTCCAAAAATTCATCCGCAGCACCCGGAAAAAACTCACGTCGTCGGTCGGGTTGGCAATGACCCGAAGCAAAGCGATCAGTTCTTTGATTTCATCCTTGTTATAAAGTCCCCGCTCGGAAAGAAACTGGTAAGGGATATTTTCTTTTTTCAATGCCTCCACGAAAGGACGGGCATGGGCATTGGCCCGAACCAAAATTGCGATGTCCGAAAGCGGCACTTGAGCCAGTTTAATCTCCTCCATCACATACGCCACCTCTTGATCAATGGTGGACGAATGAACCAGTTTGATGGCATCTTCAGGTCCTTCTGATTCGCCAGTCAGCCGCTTGTTGAGATTGGATTTGATCTCCAGTCGGTCGGGATTGTTGTGCTGAATGGACGTATACGCAAAATCCAAAATCTTTTGATTGCTCCGGTAGTTTTGAGTCAAAACGACTTTTTTCAAGGTCGGGTACTTGTCCTCAAATTGCAAGATGTTCGAAATCGCCGCCCCACGGAATTTGTAAATCGACTGGTCATCATCCCCCACCACCATCAAATTCTGATGCCCCGCCGCCAGCAAATCCACAATTTTATTCTGAGCAATGTTCGTGTCCTGATACTCATCCACCAAAATATAACAGTACTTCTTTTGAAGATGTGCCAGAATATTCGGCCGCCGGGTGAGCAGTTCAATCACCTTAAACTGTAAATCCGAAAAATCCAGATAATCGTTTTTAGCCAACAGGAATTGATATTTTTGGTAAGCCTTCGCGAGTTCAACTAACTTCTGCGCTTCGAGTTCAAGCGGTGAGCGTGGAGCGTGGAGCGTGGAGCCTTCTTGTTTAGACTCTCCGCTCTCCGCTCTCCGCTCTCCGCTCTTTTGAGCGAAGCTCAAAAACGTTTCGGGAGAAATCATTTCCTCCTTCAACCGACTGAAAAAACTCACCAGACTATCAATAAACTTGGTCGGATTACCTGAAGGTCGGTAATAATCCAACTCAAATTCAAACAAATGGTCTTTGAGGAGCTTCCACTGAGCCACTCCCTGCAGAATCTGAAATCCGGGACTGATTCCAATGTCGATGCCATATTGTCGGAGGAGTTTTTCACAAAAGGCATGAAAAGTACTCACCTGAATGATTTCATGGCCAATCGGCATCAACTCATCCAAGCGTCCATCCATCTCAGCCGCTGCTTTTTCAGTGAACGTGAGGGCAAGAATCTCATTAGGCTTTGCCCATTTTTGTTCCAGGATATGACAAATGCGTTCCGTGATCACTCGAGTCTTTCCTGTTCCCGCTCCCGCCACGACCAAAATCGGACCCTCATTGTGTTCCACCGCTGCTTTTTGCTGATCGTTTAACATAATCTCATTCTATACAATTTGGCGCCAAAACACGAATTCAATGCAATGAAAAAATGAAGGTGAGATTTTTCAATCTCACCTTCATTTAAAATTTCATTTTCACCTTATTTTTCGTCTTTCTCCTTCTTTTTTACAACCTTCTTTTCCTCTTTTTTATCTTCAGGC
>CAZNDI010000039.1:0-9681 GCA_964571805.1 uncultured Candidatus Peribacteria bacterium | reverse complement strand
TATCCCACCCCATCACAAAGATGCTGAAGATGGCTAGGGGAATTACCGAAATCACTTTGGTTTTTAGGTCAGAAAGCTCTTTTAATTTTTCTCTCTTGGATTGAGTGAGGCTTAAATGGTCGGCGTGTTCATCGGGCGACATTCCCATTTCTTCAGATGGCATCATCATTCCTTCGGTTTCAGGAAGCATGAGTGAGTAGCCTAGGGGCTCGATTTTGGAGGAGAGGATTCCTGGGGTCACTTTGTTTGAATCAAAACTTACTTTGGCTGCTTCTGTGCCGTAGTTGACTTCCGCTGATTGTACCCCTTCGACTTTCTTGAGGGTTTTTTCAATGGTGTTCGCACATGAGGCGCAATGCATGCCTTTGATTGCAAATGTCTGATGGACCATTATTATTTTCTTTTTAGACGATAAACCTTGAGGATTTCTTCTTTAGCCTTATCTTCGCTGCCGTCCTTGATTTGGTTGATCACGCAGCTTTTCAGATGGCTTTCCATCAATACATCTTCTACGCCCGAAAGGGCCTGCTTCACAGCAGAAGTTTGGGTGATGACGTCAATGCAATAGGCTTCCTTCTGTATCATTTCTTGTAAGCCTCGCACCTGACCTTCGATGATTTTGAGCCTACGAAGGAGTTTCTGTTTGGTAGGTATATTGCTCATGCGGCCAAAATATACCCCTATGGGGTATAAGTCAAGCCTGTGTTCTGAATTTAAACTTGCTACAACTCTTCCTTTCGGATATAAATGTTTCAATCATATTTAATAATAACCTTAAATTAATTATTATGAAAAATACATTTTATGTTTTTATGGCTTTAGTTCTCATGACCACTTTGGTTGGCTGCAAGAGTAAAGAAGAGAAGCAAGTTGATGCTGCTGTGGAAGCGTCTCAAGAAATGATGAAAAACATGGATTCTGAAGATATGAAGGCTGCGATGGAGGCTTCACAAAAAATGGTTGAAAACATGGATCCTGAAGACGTGAAGGCTGCTATGGAAGCGTCTCAAGAAATGATGAAAAACATGGACCCAGAAGCAATGAAAGCTGCTATGGATAACGCTAAGGTTGCTAACTAAACCCAGCTCAAATCTTAAAACCCCTCTCACGATTGTGAGAGGGGTTTTAAATTATCCCCTTGAAAATAAATGAGAGTTTTAAGTATTTACTCTTATTTAACTCACCTTACGCACTAGCACCCTAACTTAGTTATAATTCACCCCAATACTCACCAATACTTTCCAATTTCCAAACGAAGCAATAATTTCTAAAGACTAATTTTGAAACCATTCCAATCAATGTTTAAAGTTTAAACATTAAAATTTAGACTTTCGTTTGTAAATTGGTGGTGCATTGGAATGAATTGGAAATTAAGAGTCAGGAGGTGTGAGAAATGAGGGGTGTGAGGCGATTTATTTTAACCTAAAGCTCGTCACAATCGCTTCGGTTTTAGCCCTTAATTCTTCAGACGTGTCCAAAGGCACGGCTCCGGTGACGGTATAGCCAATTTGATTTTTGGTCGTATATAATTGGAGGAATCGGATCACTTTCTCTGTCGGATTGAGTCTCGCTTCAAAAATATGAACCAAGGCAGGGGTTCCATTCAGGTCAACTTGAGCCTCTCGGACCTTTTTATAATCCGTCAGGTTTTTCCCTGCCAAATTGATATTGGCCCGTCCAAAATCGATAGAATTCACCTCCGCATTCATCTTTTCCTCAATCACGTTCACGTTCACATAAAAACCATTGTAGGCCTCAGGAGTGGTGAAAGCGACCACGGCTTCTTCGGGAATTTCAGAATAAAAATCAGATTTTGTCATGATTTGCCAGGTGGGGTCGATATCTATGGTGAAAACTCCTCCATCGTAGGCCTTGAGAGTGGCTTCTGGGCTGCCACTTCCACAACTGTTTAAAATACCCGTGACCAAGAAGAGGGTGAGGGCAGCCAATACTTTTTTAGTGATGTTTTTCATGGTTTGTGTTTCTTTTACTTTATTTTAACAGAGATTGCCTTAGATTCAAATGTTTCATGATTTAAAAATATGCTACTATGGTTTTGTTTGTTATCGTCACATTATGGCTCTTTTTGAACACTACCCTATTTTAATTCCATTCATTGCCATTTTAGCTGCGGAGGTGGCTAAATTTAGTATTGATTTGTTCCAGCATCGTTCAAAACGGCGTTTTTTAAATTCCGGAGGGATGCCCAGTGGCCATTCGGCTTTCGTTTCTTCTTTGGTTGTGGTGGTGGCGAGCCGAGAGGGGATTGAAAGTACAGCCTTCATGATCGCTTCCGTGCTTGCCATTGTGGTGATGTATGATGCCATCCACGTGAGGAATGAGGCGGGCAAGCATGCCACCTTGCTCAACAAAAAATTCTCCACGGAACTTGAAGAGTCTCTTGGACACACTCATTGGGAGGTCTTGGCAGGGGCGCTTTTTGGTGGGGTAGTGGCTTGGGGGCTGTTGTTGCTTTAGTGAAGTTTGTTTTTAGGTAGATTCAATTGAATTCCTGTATCTTCAAGGAACATAGAAATTAATTGTATTTCTTCTTCTATAGCCATTGCCTTTGATGAAAGTAGTTCAAGTTTTTTTCGACATGCTCTTGCCATCTTATCCCTTCTTATTCTTAGTGCTTCATTCAATTTAACATTTAAGTCTTCAATCTCACCCAGTACGATTTCTCTCTCAATTTCTTTCGCCTTTCCCCTCAATAGTAGGTCTTGAACCTGTGACCTTGTTAAATCGCCTTGGTTTTCCTGAGGTTGGCCTTCTTTCACTCTTTTTAGTCTACCGAGAGTATGGTCGAAGCCTCCCTCAAGCTCTTTTGATGTTAAAATTAGCTTTGCTTCAGTAATTCTAGCCCCAGCTATAACCTTATTTTTGTGATCATCCGGGTTTCCCATAAATAAATCTTAATGAGTGATTAAGATTAGATTATAATTTAATTATTTTTTTTGTAAATCAAAAAATAAAATTTCAATTTCTGTAGGCGCACTCCATGGAGTGCGCCTACGGATTTTAACCGATTAGAATTCCCAGCATACTTGTTCCGAGATAGTTCATTCCTTCAGCAATTCACTCACATACCATCGTACTGCATTCCAATCTTTGGCGGGCTTCAGAATGTATTGAGCCTTACCTGTGGCGCAGGGGATAGGGGGGGCTCCTTCTTCGGCCTTGGGGCAACCTGCAGCAGCTGCAGCTTGGGCTTTAGCGGAAACATGCATTTCTGAGGTCAAAACATTTCCGGTGCTCAAGCCCCCTTTGGCCTCCATTTCAAAATTCTTAAAGCGAAGCTCATAAGTCATGATGTCTTTAAGGCTCATGTCGGTGTCCAACTTGGTCAAAATCGTGTTGGCAATCTTGAGGGCCTGAGCAGCGTCTGTCACGTTCAGCTCGGCAATTTTCTTCTTCAGGGCTTTGAGAATTTCTTGCTGTCTTTCGGCTCGAACAAAGTCGGAAGTGGTATGACGGGAGCGAGCAATGCGCAACGATTGAACGCCAGAAAAGTGATGCCAACCGACTTGATAATTCAGCGTCCCCTCAATCCCATTGTCAACCGTCCGATAAGTAGGGTCCACCACAGGTTCTTTCAAATACACATCCACACCCCCCAAGCTATCCACGACTTCAATGTAGGCATACATGTCAATGATCATGTGATGGTCAATGTGCAACCCAGTGACGACCCCTAAATACTTTTTAATCTGATCGATGCTATAGCTGTTGAGTTTGCGCTCATCCATAAAAAGATCTCGCGGGATGCTGATCATTTTAACGGTCTTGCTCACTGTATCGACTTGCGCGACAATCATGGTGTCCATGTTGCTCCCATGCTTTCCTCCAATCAAAAAGTTCACTTTATCTGCTTCTTGTTTGTCAGTTTGAGTCGCAGGAAGGCTATCCGGCAAAATCAGGGCTTTTTTTTTTGAGCCAGAGAGGATATCTTCTAGGCTTGATTCAAGGCCACTCGTGGCATCCAAAAAGGTTAAATTGCCTGTAGCATTGTCGAAAATAATGCTTCCTAATTTTTCCTGATTATCTCCAAAGGTGAGTTCATAAATGAGGGTTGTCCCTTCTTCCACCCCCTCGGAGAGTTGAAGATTGGCTTTTTTGATTTCAGCTAAAAATTCCTGGCTGACAAGGTAGTTTTGCAAATTCTTCTTTTTAGTTTTGATTGCTTTGATCTGTTCAGTTTCTCCGTTGAGGCTTTCGAGTTTCGCCAAAAATGGTTCTTTTAGGCTTGCAATGCTGCTATAACCAACAGCATCCATCACAAAGCGTCCAGTTTCTCTATCCAGGGCTATGGTTAAAAGAGGGGAGCCATTCAAATCAGTCACATAATATTCGAAAGCAGCAGGGGTCTCCACGGGGTCTGCATTGATGGCGAGGGTATTCTGAGTGAGGATTTGGCTGAGCTCTCTTCCTTCAAAAAAAGCTTTCATGTCATTCTTTTGCCCCTCTAGTAATTCCTTTTTTTCAATAATGATGGCTTTATTCTCGGATAAAAAATCGAGAACCGCTTCAGATGAAGCTTTTCCTTTTAGGGTTTGCAATCCAACAATGCTTTGAAGAGCGTATTCTTTAGTCTTCAGGTCAAAAATCAATTGGGCCAGAGGTTCTTTACCGTTTAATAGTTTAAGACGTGCATATTCCTCATCGACTTCAATTTCTTTTGCCGTGCTCAACTTTAATTCACGCAATCCTTTCATGAAATCGAGGTCTTTGGTGAGCTTGATCAAAGCGGCTTTCGCTTCTTCTTGATTTTTTATGAGAGATTGTTTTTTTCCTAATTCTTCCGCAAACATCATGACGCCCGTTTGGTATTGGGTGTCTTCTTGTGGGGCTAGATCTTCTGTGGAGGCATTGGTGAGGCTGGCTTGAAAGAAGTCATAGTTATTCTGTGGCAAATAAAGATATTCCCGCATTTCGTTCATGTCATTGCCATATTGAACGATAGCTTCTTTGACCTTATCATAGTCTGCAGATTCTCCGTGACCAAGTTGCCAGTAGATGCCAAAAATGAGAACAAAGACTCCAATGAGGGCTCCAAAGCCTAAAAATTTCCCGGTACTTTTTATAAAGTTGAATGCTTTCATAGTGATTTCGTTGGACTGCATTTTAATGTATGGAAAAAAGCTTTGCAAGAATTTAGCAGATTTTAAGGATCGTTATCTTTTTATAGGTTTTTATTTATATGGTCTGTCGTTCATTTCGAAGCAGCCCTTCTTTTTTGAATGCCTGTATAGATGAGCCAAATTCCCAATGCTACTATTGCCGCCTTAGCACCATAGAAACCGATAGTTTCTCCTAGGGCTGTGGCTGAATTTTCTGGATCAATGATGAGTGGGGAGGAAAAAATACTCCCTAGGTCAGCAAAAATTATGAAGGTGCCAAATATGATTCTTATCATGTGTATGTGTGATTAAAATTTAATGAATATTGTCTATCAAAAAATGCAAGAGTTCTTAAATTCGCCCTCTCATTTACCATTGATTGATTTTAGCTGAAGTAGATAAACTTCTTCTGGATCGTAGGCTCCGTTGGGTAAAACAATCAATCCCCATTTTCCATCTGGTGAGACAATTGAGTCCGAGATGGGCACACCACGATTTGAGATGAATTGATCCCAAAATATTTCATTCGGAGAAGTAAATTTTTCTATAGTTTCATTTTCACCATGAATGTAGACCTCTGACATTCCTCCAATTAATGAATCAAAAGACGGTTTTTTAAAATTTTGTTCTAATTTATTTAAGCCTAAGGGGTAAAATTGCCCTGCATTCCCCTCGATAACGAAGCCATGTTCATTTTCCATGTCCACCCCCACTTGATATTTAAAGAGACTGCCTTCGTCTGAATTAAAATACTTCAAGATGGGATAAAAAATTCCCACGCGATCTTTTTCAATTAATTCTGAAACATTGATGGTCGGCACTTTAAATTCTGGTTCATTGATAAAACTATCCCCCTGAATAAAAAACAGAGACAGGGCATAAAAAAATATCAACCCTCTAAAAGAAAACCATTTTTTTTGCTGGATCACGACATATAAAGATTGTAGACCAAGAAAAAGAATTAGACCTATGGGCAGGTAGAAGGTTAGAAAAAGACTTGCTGGATCGTATTGAGATCCCACTAGAGCACTCCAAAAGAAAGATGGTATGTATTCAAGGGGAATAATGAGTGACATTGCTGCTAATAAAGGTGCAATCGATTCTAGGAAGGGATTGTTAATAGTGCCTGACAAGCTCATGCTATTGATCAAGATCGTTCTGACTATAATGCTGAGGAAAAAATAACCTAGAACGAATCGCTTTAGAGTGAGCTGATTGCCTTTGCCAGTCGGTGCTTTTATTTTTTTGGATTTTCCTGAATATTTCCAAGCAAGATATCCCGAAAGGATGTTTAGCCCCAGAAAAAGACTGATCATCAGTACAGTATTTGAAGTTTGACTGGCAAGATAACTCTGTTGTTTAAAGCTTAAAAAACAAAAAATGAACAGACCTGGAATAAAGATGAGGGCAAGCCATAAGGCTCTTTTTTTAAGAGAATTTTCCGAAAGTTCAAAAAACCGATGGAAGGCGAGTCGATAAATGATGAAAAGAGTCGCTAAGGCAAGGGTAGAAAGCGTTAAAAAATAGCCCAGACGAGAGCTATCTTCTAAAAACAGGATATTTCGAATGCTGGTGCAGAGAATGATTGCGATGGGCAAAAATATTCCGCCGTAGAATAACCCCTCCAGTACAAAAAATAATTTTCCGAAAGGATTCATGATCTTTAAGAATATTTCTTTTACCATTTTAGGCTCACCCATCCTCTTTTTAACCAAATCAGCGCTTATTTTTCTTGATGATTCCTGTTTATCTTTTTCCAAATCTTCCACATGATCCTCTAATTCTTCCAAAAATCTTTCCCGGTAAGGGTGGCCATGGAGTTCATCTTTGAGCTGTTTGAAGAATTTTTTTTGGTTCATTTAATCAGCTAGTTTAAGCAAATAAACGTCGTCGGGATCGTAAACCTCTTCTTTTATAAGCATCATCCATTTGCCGTCATCGGAAAAATCAACATCACCAATGCTGAAATACTCATCTTCGAACACTAATTTATTTTTGTAGAAAAGTTTCTCGCAGATGTTTTCACTATAATAATAAACTGGTTCACCACCAGAATCGCTTTCTTCTCTAAACTTTTTCTTTTCACAGGTAAAATCTTCTGGCCAATCAAATGAAGATATTCCGGTATCCTGATTGAATATAGCCTTCCAATCCTCGCGAAAAGGAAAACGCCCTACTTTAGTCACAAGATTGTTGAATTTTTGATTGTTAAGTTCTCCTTCGATTTTATTGGGTTCGATCGTGAAGGCTTTGCCGGTGTTATTCTGCAAAATAAATGCCCCATCCTCAAAATTGGCTGCATATTTAAATAGCTTACCATCATCATGATTAAAATATTTCATCGGAGCATAAAAAATCGTGGCTTCATGTTTTTCCACAATTTTTGAAATATTTATACCCTCCATTGCAAATTCATTTTTACCTTCATAGTTTTGAGCATTAATTAATGATAAAGAAAGTACATAGGCAATAATGCCAATTCTTAAAAACAGAATTTTTTTATGCTTAATGATAGTCCACAAGGAATGGCCAGCTATAAAAATTAGTACGATGCCAGGTAAATAAAGAATTACAAAAAGATTAATCTCTTTTGAAAAAATTGAATTAAAGAGATATGAAATAACCATACTAAAAAAGCCTATAAAACCTTCCAAATCCATCAAAGCTGAAAACATATTATTCCATATAGAACTTTCATTGTGGGCGTTGGGTTCAAAATAGGTAGATGCCGTCCTAAAAATAAGAAAGCCAATGAAATAGGCAAAAACGATGCTTTTTATAATCCTAAGCCATTTATATTTATTCAATAACTTATCATTTGGCATGTGTTTGGCAGCTTTCCAGGCTAAATATAGCAAGCCCAAAATTAGAATAAGAAAAATCACATATTGCAGAAGCAAAAGCTTTAGATTGGTGTGCACTAAGGTTGAATCCATTAAGGAATAAATTAATGAAAAAATTCCAGACATACTCCATAACAAGGAGGGTAGGAAGAGTAGATTTATCCAACTAAAAGGTGATTTATTTACAATGGGCTTTAAATTTAAGAATCGTTTAAGACAAATTAAATAAAAAAGAAAAAGAATGGCCAAATAAAGAATCATTTTAAAAAGAACGATAAAAAATTCAGAAGTAGAACCTAGCTCCGAAATAGTTATAAACGCCATGATGTGAAAAGGCAGAACAAGAAAGCCATAGCACAAAGCTTCTAAGAAAAAAAATAAAGCAGCGAAGGGATGCATGATCTTCATAAAATTTGCTTTAATTCCTAAGGGTTCACCCATTCTGTGTTTCCAGTTCTCATCATTTAATTGCTCTTCTTCTAAGTCTTCTGCGTGATTTTGTAATTCTTCCAAATATCTGTCCTGGTAAGGATGATTATGAAGTTCATCTTTGAGTTGCTTGAAGAATTTTTTTTGGTTCATGTTAAGCAAACGTTTGACCGGGAAGAAATTTTCCTAAGCCCTTTAAATAATGTTTCATTTCTTTTTCTTGCACCCCTAAATAATCCAAGCCGGCTTCGGTGAGCCAGTAATAACGACGTGTTTTTTTTCCTTCAAGCTCTTTTATATCGCTAGTAATCAGCCCTTTTTGCTCTAGGCGATATAAAATGGGGTAAAGGGTGCTATCCGGAAAATCAAAAATATCCTCGCTTTGTTCACGGATCGTTTTCATGATCTGATACCCGTAGCCTTCTTTGAGCTCATGGATGACTTGCATGATGATGAAAGGTGTTGCGCCTTTCATGATTTCTCGAGAGAATTTCATATAAAATGATTAGTTGCTGAATACTATTTACCAAATAGTTAATAAACCGTCAAGGAAATAATTTTATGATTTGAAAAAAGCCGCTCAAGTAATGAGCGGCTTTTTTATGATTCTTTGCAAATTATTCTAACATCCGCATCATTGGTCCTTCAAAAGGTCCAAAATATTTAACTACGTTGATGTCGTCACAATCTTCTTCTACCATAAAACAAGGTGGGGGAGTTTCTAATTGAATGTAGAAAGGGTAATTTTTTAACACTGAATAACCATCAGGATATTTTTCCTTGGCTTCTTTGGTTAAAATATCCACCAAAATATAAATACTTGCACTGACTCCATCCGGGGCAAAATTATGAGGTGGCAAAGAGCCATCAAAAGCTCCATATTCGTAGGCCTTGAATCCTTCAGGCTTAACGGTTTTAAATTTATCAATCTCTGCTGATCCGGAAAATGCTATTATTTCATCCAGAGTTTCAAATGACTTGAGCTCTGTTTCAGAATTTTCTGCCACATCTTTGACCTTGCTTTCTTCTATGGTTTTTTCATCTTCATTCAAGGCACTTTCATCCTGAATTTCAATAGGGTTTTTTTCCTCTTCCTCTGTCACTTCTGATTCTGGCTGACAGGCTGCCAATAAGAAGATGGCTGGAAGGATATAAAATAACTTTTTCATAATTTACGATTATTAATAATTTAAATAACTTAATTTACTGTACTTTATAACACGGTTTTTTTGAAAGGTTGCGCTTTTTATAATTTTTTTCTTTAAATTTAATATTCACCTCTTTTACAG
>CAZNDI010000038.1:0-9721 GCA_964571805.1 uncultured Candidatus Peribacteria bacterium | reverse complement strand
GAGACAGAACTTGATTATGAGGTTTTATTGGAGTTGTTTCATATTCATGGTTTTTATATTTTCAATATTGGCACTTTTCATGGGGATCTTCATCCTGGCAATTTGATGTATCACAAAAAGAAAATTTACTTTGTGGATACGGGGGCTATAGGGCATGTGAGCCCTAAGATTCAAAAAGGTCTGTTCAGATTTTTTGATGCCTTGAGTTTGGATGATTTTGATTTGTCAGCCAAGCATTTGAATGAGATGGCGGAAGTTGAGTTGAAAGGCAAGCAATTCACAGCCTTTAAAAAGGCTTTTAAGGCCCTTTATAGCGATTTTGCCAACACGACGGTCTCTCAGGTCAGTTTGACTAAAAAAATGATGCAGACGATCAAATTAGGGGTCAACAGCGGCATGGAGTTTGAGAAAGGGATGTTTTCCATCATCAAGTCGATGATGTTTTTAGATGGCATGGTGATCCGGAATAACCCTGATGCGATGCTTCTCAAAGACATGCGTCAGTTTATTGACCAATTGAATGGATTTGAAAAGAAATAAACGAATATTTTATTTGTATTTAAAAAATCGCCTCGAGCTTAGAGGCGATTTCAATTTTTCTCTTATTATTTAATCAGATGTTCCTGCATAAAACTCTTCCTTTTTATCTTCCAGAGCAGCCAGGCGTTTCTTCTCACCTCTCAATTCCGTCGAATAATAAAACACAGGAATAATAATCAAGGTGAGCACTGTTGAAAAGATCATTCCGAACACAATGGCCATCCCTAATCCCAGCCAGAACGCGTCTGTTAGACTGATGGGTAAAATTCCCAAAACGGTCGTAATCGAAGTGATCATGATCGGCTGTAAACGAGCAGGGCCCGCTTCGATAATGGCTTCTTTTAAGCCCATTCCGTTTTTGCGATTTTCATTGATTCGATCAATTAAAACAATCGCATCATTGATCACAATTCCCGAAAGGGCCACAATCCCAATCATTGTGGCGACTCCTAACTTCAATTGAAAAACCCAAAACCCTAGAAGTACTCCAATCAAAGAGAGCGGAAGGGTAAGCAGAATCACAAAAGGTTGTTTGAAAGAATTGAATTGGGTCACTAAAATCATAAAGATCAGTAAAATTCCAATCACCATGGCATTCAAAAGGTCTTGAAATGACTGATTGGTCTCATCATTTCCTCCAGACATTTTATAACTGTACCCTTCTGGCCAAGCATAGCTGTCCAAATAAGGCGTTAATTTAGACAATACATCACTGGGGACCAAATCAGCCTTCACGTCCGAGCTAATTGTAATGGCTTGATCTCCATCATAATGTTTAACAGAGGTTAAATTTGCTCCTACGATTGGTTCAACTAAGCTTCCCAAGCTCACATACGTCCCCTGATTATTTTGGATTTGTATGGCCTTGATGGCATCGATGGAATCCGGTTTATAGCCCCTCCATTCATTTTGTATATTTACAGTAACTTCTTCATCTCCACGCTTTATGGTCACTACTTTTGTAGGAAAAACAGCCATCCGCACTTCTTGTATTACGTCCGCAACCGATAAACCATTGCTTTTAAGCATGGCTTTGGCATAAGGGTCAGAAAAATCAAAAGTGAATTCTGCGGTACTTGTTGCAATGTCATCATCTACCTGAGCCCCTCCAAATTCTTCAATTTTTGTTTTGAGGTCAGATGAAATCTGTTGTAAAACAGAATAATCATCTCCAAAGACCAACACTTGAATGGCTGATCCAGAGGGAGGACCAGAACGAAGTTCGGGAACAGTAATTTTAGCTTCTGTGATAAAATTTAGTTTTGCAGAATATTCACTCGCTATTAAATAACTAGGCTTACTTCTTTCTTTTTCCGGAACAAAATTGAGAGTGAAACTTGCTAAATTTGCCCCTGAGCCTCCGCCACTTCCATTTAAAGAATCATCACTCACACCCCCCAAATTGACCACATAACTCTGTACATCAGGGTCTTTTTGAACCACATTTTCAATTTTTTGCACAATGGGGTCGAGTTTATTTAAGGTGATTCCAACCGGAGCCTCTACATTGATATTCATGTAGTCAACTTCTACTAAGGGAAAGCCCTCAACTTTTACTAATCCTACAATGGGCAAGACAAGTGAGCCAACAAAAGCTACAATGGTTATTAGCCACATACTTACTCTGCGACTTTTTCTCTCCAAAAGATAATCAAGAAAGGAAGTGTATTTTTTATTGAATTTATTTAGCGAGCTATCTCTCTTTTCGTTAAACCAGAGGCTAAATCGACCTGGTTTTTTGCCCACACCTTCTTTACGCATGAACATGACTGCATAGGCTGGAATGATGAGTAGGCCAATGATTAGGGCACTGATCAAAACTATATCTACCGTTGTAGGAATAAATTTAAAAAATTGACCCAAAGTTCCCGACATCAAAAATAAGGGTGTAAAAGCCGCTATCGTCGTTAATGTGCCTGAAATAAGTGAGGATTTGTAAGTTTTAACTGTCTTGAGGGCGGCATTTAGAGGTGTCATTTTTTCTTTGTGCAAGTACTCATGCATACCCTCCATCATCACAATGGTTGTATCCACAAGTAAGCCAAGACCCAAAATCAAGCTGAACAAGACCAGAAAATTAAATGTATTTCCCGTGAGATACAAAAAAGTGAAAGCGACCAAAAAAGTGAAAGGAATAGATATCCCTCCAATTAAAGCCGGCATAAACCCTAGGGCTAAAAGTAAGGTAATAAAGATTATAATCACAGTTTGAATTGCGTTGCCCATCAAATTGTTGAAATCTTTTTCTACCTGCTCAGGCATGTCATTTAACGTCAGATATTCAACTTGCTTGGGAACATCACCGTCATTTTTTAATTTTTCAAGAACACCCTTTATTTCTTTTCCAGTCTCCAAAATATTTGCCCCTGTTTTTTTAATAACGCTAATAGAAAGGGCTGGAAATGAAGATTTCCCTCCTACAGACACACGACTTGCAGAACTTTCTTCGGTAAATTCTTCTGATACCTCCGCCACGTCATTGAGATAGATCAAGGCGCCATTGGCATTGACCAAAGGAATAGTTTTGAGTTTTTCTACATTTTCTTGATCGGCTTCTATTTTGACTCGGTACACTAGGTCGTCAATTTCTATATTTCCCACTGGGCCATTTAAATGAAAACTTTCTATGCTTCGAGAAATAATGCCCATGCTCAAGCCATATTTAACCATGTCTGTCTGTCGTACAGAAATCAGAATATTCTTATTTCTCTTGCCACTAATGTCAGCACTTTGAACACCTTTGATTTTTTCAATTTCAGTTTGAACTTTTTCGGTCACTTGTAGTAATTGTTCGTATGGTAGCGCTCCAAAAAAGCTATAGGTTACAATAGGAGTATCTGAGAAAGAAATTTCTTGAACAAAGGGGGTTGTGGCGTCGGTTGGAAGCTCAGGCGTGGCTTCATCTACAACATCTTTCAATTTATTGATGCTCTCATTCAAATCTGCATTTGCTTCAAATTCAACTGAAATTCTCGACATTCCTTCAGATGAGGATGAGGTGACTCGTTTCAATTGGTCGAGACCTTTTATTTTCTGCTCGATTTTAAACGTAATTTGATCTCCGACTTCTTGAGGGGATGCGCCAGGATAACTCGTAGTAACGATGGCAAAAGGTATTTTAATTTCAGGTTGAGATTCGCGGGGAATTTTAGTGTAGCTATAAACCCCGGTCACCAGAAAAATAAGCCCAATCATGATGGCCATCCGCCGATTGTGGATAAAATAGCCCCACAACGAGTTGGCGATTTTTTTAAGACCTTTATCCACTTGTTGATCGTCATCTAATCCTGACATTATTATTGAAGATTAAAAAATTTATTACTGAGCAAAGTAGAAGTATTGAAGCTTGAAAATTCATAGATCCATTCGCTACATTCCTGCTTTCACATTTTCTTCCGGAAGTGGATAAAGTTCTTTGCTGGTTTGATCAGCTGTGTTAGTCATTGAATTGTTTACTCCTAAATTTGGAGTTTGTTCTAATAGTTCATCCGGACTCACGGTTTGATTGAGGTCAGAATTATTCACGGATTGATCTGCTGAGCTTGCTGAATCATTTGGAGCTTGAGAATTTTCAATTAACTCTTCAGCTTGATCGTTTGGAGTAGGGGTTTGTCCATCATTCACTTTTACATTTCCTTCAGGAGGAAGGTTGCGTTGGCCCTCGACAATTAAGCGGTCACTTTTATTCAACCCTGTCATCACTTCGACCCATTCACCAAACATTTCTCCGATTTCAATCTCTCGTTTCACGGCCATTTCATTTTCGATCACATAAACATATTTTTCATTCTGGCCAAAAATGATCGCTTTCATGGGCACATAAATTTTACTCGAATCAAATACTTGTTGGCTCAGATCCAAATAAATATTCACAAATGTTTCGGGTTTCAAATTTGTTGCTGAATTTTCTACCAACCCCTCGATCTGAATTTTCTTATTCATGGGGTCAGCCGAAGGGGCAATTTTATTGATCATACCCTTAAATTCTTGACCACTATTTGATGAAGTTGCAAAGGTAAATTCCTGACCCAGACTCACTTGTTTTGCTTTTTCCTCGGAAAGATAAAAGACAACCGTGATCTGTTTGAGTTGGGCAATTTTTCCGATCCGTGTTCCAGGGGAAACATAATCTCCGTTTTCGACAGTGAGTTCAGAAATCACCCCGTCCATTTTAGCCATTATTTTACCGTCTTCTAGTCCATTTTGAACCAGTCGAACTTGATTATTGAGGGTGCTAAGTTCCAAATCTTTAGAGCTGTTTAGGAGTCCGGCAGTTCGACCTGCTGAGGCTAGGTCAGCTTTGGCTCCTTGAAGTTCAAGTTGGGTTTGTTGAATTTTTGTTTGCAAGTCTTTTACGGCTGCATCACGGGTCAAGTAGAATTTTTGCAAGGCATTGTCCGCTTCAGCCAATTGATTGTTGGCAAGGACTTGATTGGTTTGTGAGCCAGCAATTTTTCCATTTTCTTCAATCTTAAAACTACTGATTGATTGGGATAGAGCATCTAATTTCATTAAATCTCCCAAAGTCACTGCTTCTGCCCCGCCGATGTTTGCTTTGTAACCTTCCAAGGCCTGAGCAGGCAACAGTTCGTTGGACACAGAGGCATTGAGCATTTCTCGGGTTTCAGCCAAAAGAAGGCGCACCTCGTCTACGCGTTGCTTGGCTTCTAAAGCTGTGAATTCAACTGTACCCTCGGAAAGCGGTAAATTACCTTCATAGTTTGATTTGGCACTGTTTAAATTCCATCGGTAATTGTTGTAAGTGTCGATGGCATCCAGCAGTTGACCGTAGTCTTGTTCTCCCAAGCCTCCATTTAAATCAGAAGTGCTTACAGAACTTGAGTTATTGGGGTTCAAAATGGATTCAACGCGAGCCAGATTGGAATCGAGATTCACAAAAACTCCATCCAAAGTTGTTTTTGCACTGGTCACTAGGCCGCCTGAATTTTGCTGAAGTTGGCTCTGTAAATTAGAAGAGGTGATATTAGAAAGTTGAATGTTTTGAACTAACGTGCTCCTTTGAATTTCTAGAGAGGTTTGAGTGTTGGCATTTTGAGCATTCAATTCTGCCAGAGTCCCATTGAGGCGATTCATGGTTGTATTTAGGCTCTGTACTCGTAGTTGAGCCTTGATGACCCCATCTTGATTGTTGGCTTTGTTGAGGGCTAAATTTTGTTGAGCATTTTTGAGTTGTAGCTCAGCATTTTCCACCGAAATACGGGCGGCACTGTTGGGTTTGTCGGCTCCAATGAGGGCAAGGGTTTGATTGGCAAGCACCGCGTCTCCCAATTTGACGTTTAGGGCACTTAAATTTCCCCCCGCCTGAGCGATGAGGTCTGATTCCTGGCCTGCTTTGAGGGTTCCTATTTCGGTCACCTCATAAGTGGGGGCTTGAGACAAATCCATGGTTTTGACCACAGTGTCGGGCACCACTGCTTCGGGGGCAACTTCTTCGGCTTTACAAGCGCTTAAAAAGAGAATGGGCAGAAGAAAGGTGGCAAGAATTTTTTTCATAGGGGTTTAAACTTTTTAAATACGAGGATTATGTTTATAAACTATATTTTAAATAAAATCAAGGCTTAATATTGCCCCATGCAAAGACCATAATAGCTAAAATGGCTAATTAATGCTATTATTTTCGTTGAATTTAGTTATAAGAATAACACTTTGGATGAACCTCTAAATCAAATTAGGCAACACGCGAACGAGGAATATGCAAAATTTGAAGATTTATATTGTCCTTATTTTCAGGAAAAGATTGGATTTACATCCGAAGGATTTAATCATATTCGCTATCGTAAAGCTAGGAATGAGAGGCACTACTCAGTTCAAAAAATGCGTTACAAATTATTGCCCATGGCCATTGAAGTTTTACGCAATTCAAAAACCCTTCAAGAATACGAAACTCAAATTACCTTTATAGAAGTAAAGCAAAATAAAAAACGTAAGAATATTCTAAAGGAAATTCAATTTTTTGGCTTTATTGCAATTATTAAAGAATGGAAGTTAAAAGTGATTGTGCGTCAGGTGGGTGAAGGAAAGAAGCATTTTTGGAGCATTATTCCTAATTGGAAAACAAGGCGAACAAAAGAGGGTGTTAAGCAGTTTTTAAATCATTCAGGTGATCTTTATGAAGACTAACATTTAAAAAGCACTTGCCTCCGGCTTGTTTCCGCCGCAATAGGGCTACCGCCCCACAAGTGCTATACTAATAATAGTTTAAATGTAACAAAAAGTCAATCTTACCTTCATAATTTTTAGCCCTAAAAAGCCTAAACCTTAAAATTTATCCTCTAAAATCAATACACTATGTTCTGGGTCGACGATGTCATCCATAAAATCTTAGAAGCCTATCCTGATAAAGATGAATTCATCATCCGGGATGAAAAAACCCTCTCCGGTCGGGTTCATATTGGCTCTGTTCGAGGGGTCGTGATTCACGGGATCATTGCTCAAGCTTTGAAAGAGCGCGGGAAAAAATCCCGTTTCATTTTTGAATTCAACGATTACGATCCTATGGACGGGATGCCCAAAGATTTGGAGGGGAAAGGATTTGAAGAACACATGGGAAAACCCCTCTGCAACATTCCTTCTCCAGATGGAAAAGCGGAAAACTTTGCAGAATATTATGGCGCTGAATTCCTCACGGTCATCCATGACTTGGGCTTTGCTCCTGAGCTTCCCCGCGCCAAAAAAGCCTACCAGGAGGGAAAAATGAACGACTGGATTCGTTTGGGCCTGACTAAAAACAATGAAATTCGAGAAATCTACAAACGCATTTCTGGCTCTCAAAAAGAGGAACACTGGTCTCCTGTCCAAGTCATTTGTGAAAATTGTGGCAAAGTGGGTTCCACCGATGTTCAAAGTTTTGACGGTGAAAAAGTGAAATACATCTGTAAAAAAGACAAAGTCAAATGGGCCGTCGGTTGCGAGCATGAAGGCAAAATCTCACCCTTCGACGGCAATGCTGAACTGACCTGGAAGCTCGAGTGGCCGGCCAAATGGGCCGCTTACCACGTGGATATCGAAGGCAGTGGAAAGGACCACAACGCGGCAGGAGGCTCACACGACGTGGGCGTGGCGATTTGCAAAGAAGTCTCTCACTCTCAAATCCCCTTCAACATCCCTTACGAATTCTTTTTGGTGGGAGGTAAAAAAATGAGTTCTTCCAAAGGTGTGGGGCAAACGGCTCGCGAAATTGCTGATCAACTCCCTCCCGAAATTCTTCGCTATCTCATGCTCAAGAGTTTACCCAATCGACCCATTGAATTTGATCCAGAAGGGGATACGATCCCTCGTTTATTTGATCAACATGACGAAGCGGCAAAGTGGTATTTTTTTGAGGGCGAAAAAGATGTGGTGCAGTCCGATCAAGCCCGGGCCTTTGAACTCTCTCAGGTCGGCTCTCAAAAGCCCCAAGAGCGATTTCTACCTCGCTTCTCTCAGCTGGTCTTCATCATCCAAATCCCTCGCCTCAATGTTTTTGAAGAAGTGGAAAAAATGAAGGGTGCCCCTCTCACCGATTTAGATCGAGAAGAGATTGAGCTCAGGGTCCATTATGCCAAAAAATGGCTTTCCTCCTACGCTCCCGATAAATACCGTTACGTTCTGCAAGAAACGTTGCCTGAATCAGCAAAAGACCTGACGGAGGTGCAATTAGAGTTTGCTCAAGCATTGGCTGAAAAATTAGAAACCTTGAAGTCTTGGGAAGGGGAATTGATTCATGGTCAAATCCACGAAATGGTGAAGGGGAATGAAGCGTATTCTCCCAAGATTGCTTTTGAAACCCTTTATCGTCTCTTTTTGGACAAAACCTTTGGCCCTCAAGCCGGCTGGTTTTTAGGGGCTTTAGAGAAGGAGTTTGTCCTCAGTAGGTTGAAGGAAATTTAAAAATAATTATGAGTTATGAAAAAAATTCTTAAGGGGGGGGTGTTGGCTACAATAGGTTTTTTACTTTCTCCTTTATCGTGGTGGAATGATTTATTGATCAATATCCCTCTTGCTTATGGATTTGCTTCACTTTTTGGCCTTATATCCAAAGATTTATTTTTCCCCATGATGATCCTTGGCTATTGGATCACAAATATTCTTGGATTCATGCTGATGCACCATGGTTTGAAAGACTTAAGCTCAAAAGAAACTTCAAAATATACAAGAAAAGAACTTAAAAAAGACTTCATTTTATCCCTTCTTTATACAGTGTTGGTTGTTATCCTTATCAAAACAGGTGTATTAAAATTTCCAACAGACTATTTCAATTAAACACATGCTTCTTACTTTTAAATTAAAAAAAGATGGAGATCAATGGCATGCCTATTGCCCTGAATTGCCTGGATGCCATACTTTTGGAAATACAAAAAAAGAAGCTCAATTGCATTTAAAGAATGCGGTGGCTCTTTATTTGGATGACGAATGAAGTTTATTCCCCCTCCTCTTTCACTTCAGTTGCTTTTTTAGCGACAGGTTTTTTGGCTACTTTGCTAGACTTGGTTTTTTCGGCTTCTTTCTCAGCCTCTTTTTTTTCTGTGTTCGCCTTAGCTTTGCGGGTGATGGTGGCTTCGGGGGTTTCTCTAGATAGAGTCTCTCGCTTCTTTTTGCTCACCGAAGCTTCTTCCTGTTTCATCTTAGCCGCTTCCATGCGAGCTCGGAATTTATCCACACGTCCTGCCGTGTCGATCAAGGTCTGTTTACCGGTAAAGAAAGGGTGAGTGGCAGAAGAAATGTCCACAGAAATCACAAAGTGATCCACTCCATTGATTTCCTTGGTTTTCGCCGAAGAAAGGGTAGAAAGGGTCGGGAATTCCGCCCCATTGGCGCTATCGATGAACACCACGTGATTGATTTGAGGGTGAATGGCAGCTTTCATAATTCGTTTTCATTAAATGCTTGTGGATTCTACGCTATTTCATGTTTTTCGGCAAGATCTTTTTATTTCCCACCTTTCCCTTTCTGATTTTGTAGGTCACTAAGCCAATCAAAACTAAAATCACTCCCACAAAAGTCAGTACCATGGGGAGACTTTGCCACCAATCAATGATAGTCACGGTGACTTCTGCTGTTCTCGTTTCCCCTTTGTCATCGGTGACTCTTACAATCACTTTGTAATTACCTGCTTTTTCAAATTCGTGATCCACTTTTCCTTCTTTCCCCATGACCTTAAAGCCGCTCCCAAAATTCCATT
>CAZNDI010000037.1:0-9984 GCA_964571805.1 uncultured Candidatus Peribacteria bacterium | reverse complement strand
TAAATCGGGAGAAGCATCGTCTTGATAGATAAACGGTTTCTTTTTGAGCCGGTCTGAAAGCTCGATTGAGTGGCTAGCGATGGGCTTTAAGTTCTTGTCAAATTTAAAAACCAATTGCGCAAACTTTCCCCCCTGGATCTCAAATTCATTTTCTGTGAGATTTTTATCTCGTTGGGTTTTCATCACCACGTCTTTAGTGATGGCGCATTTGATTTTATAATCATAAAAATTTGATAAATAAAAAAGCTCTTTGGCGTCCTGGTTCTTATCAACTGAGGTGACCTGGCATAAAAGGTAATGGTTGTCGTTTGTAAAACTAATGAGGGTATCCCCCTTTTTTGGGTGATAAATCTTTTTGTTCGTCTCCTTATTGATGTCGTCGCTCTTGCCAGGTTGACTGGTTTGGGAATAGATGACGCCTTGTCTGGCATCAAACATACCAACACCTACAAAAAGATTGTCATTGGCACTGGCCCGGAGAGAAAAGATGATAAAACCTAATAAAAATAAAAATATTTTTCGCATATCTTTCTTTTTGCCAGAGTACTTCTTGCCGTTCGAAATCTCAAGGGGGAAAACGATAGACGGCAAAGTAGCCATTAAAAATCGTCATCGAAGAGATCCAGGTTCATTACCTTGTTCCATGCAGCCACAAAATCTTTAACGAATTTTTCTTTTACATCTGAACTTGCATAAACCTCAGAAAGCGCCCGAAGAATTGAGTTGGACCCAAAGACAAGGTCAGCCCGAGTTGCAGTCCACTTTGTGGAATTCGTTTTTCGGTCTCTACCTTCGTATATGTCTTTTGCATGAGATGTGGCTTTCCATTCTGTTCCCATATCGAGAAGATTCACAAAGAAATCATTAGATAAAGTATCTTTTTTCATGGTGAGCACGCCATGCTTGCTTCCACCTGTATTTGCGCCAAGCACCCGTAACCCTCCGATGAGCACGGTCATTTCTGGGGCTGTGAGTGTGAGAAGTTGAGCTTTATCGAGCAATAATTCTTCAGCTGGAACCGCGTATTTCGCTTTTACAAAATTTCTAAATCCGTCGGCATGAGGCTCAAGTGCTGCAAACGATTCAACATCGGTTTGATCTTGACTGGAATCCATACGACCCGGCGTGAACGGAGCTTTTATAGAAACACCGGCATTTTTTGCGGCTAATTCTACGGCGGCGTTTCCACCCAGAACAATCAAATCTGCAAGGGAAACCTTCTTTCCCCCTTGAGCTGTGCTATTAAACGCGCTTTTGATACCTTCAAGTGTGTTTAGAATTTTGTTTAATTTCGTAGGCTCGTTAACAGCCCAGTCTTTTTGGGGAGCTAAGCTAATACGAGCCCCATTGGCTCCGCCTCGTTTGTCTCCACCTCGAAAAGTTGAAGCAGAAGCCCAAGCCGTTGAGACAAGTTCAGAAATTAAAAGACCTGACGAGAGAATTTTTACCTTCAATACTTGGGCATCCGCCTCATCAATCAACTTGTGATCAAGCGCTGGAATTGGGTCTTGCCAAATAAGTTCTTCCTTTGGAACTTCAGGCCCTAGATAACGAGCCCGAGGCCCCATATCTCGGTGAGTCAGTTTAAACCAGGCGCGCGCAAATGCGTTTGCGAAATCATCCGGGTACTCTAAAAATCTACGCGATATCTTCTGATAATCTGGATCAAAACGTAAGGCTAGGTCGCTGGTGAGCATCGTTGGCAATCTTTTCTTTGATGAATCATGCGCATCTGGAATCGTAGCTTTTGCATTTTTTGCCACCCACTGCTGAGCGCCTGCTGGGCTTTTTGTTAACTCCCAATCGTGCTCAAATAGATTTTGGAAAAACTCATTTCCCCATTTTGTAGGGGTTGAAGTCCAAGTCACGTCTAAGCCACTTGTGATCGTATCAGCCCCGTGTCCCTGCCTAAAATTATTTTTCCAACCAAACCCCATATGCTCTAAGTCAACACCTTCAGGTTCAGCTCCCACATGGTCGGCCCTTGCAGCCCCGTGGGTTTTTCCAAAAGTATGGCCACCGGCAATGAGAGCCACTGTCTCTTCATCATTCATGCCCATGCGCCCGAAGGTATCGCGAATGTCTTTTGCGGATGCAAGAGGGTCAGGCTTGCCATCCGGGCCTTCGGGGTTCACGTAAATCAAACCCATTTGAACAGCGGCAAGAGGGTTCTCAAGATCGCGAGTGTGTGAGGTTTGGCTATCGTCGTCTTTGACAAGAATTCCGTGGTCTTTAATAACACCAGGTGAACCCCTTGAGTAACGCTCATCTCCGCCGAGCCACTTTTTTTCAGAACCCCAATAGACATCTTGATCGGGCTCCCACACGTCTTCGCGGCCACCAGCAAAACCGAAAGTTTTAAAACCCATTGTTTCAAGAGCCACATTACCAGCTAAAATCATTAGATCTGCCCAAGAAATGTGACGACCATATTTTTGTTTGATGGGCCAAAGAAGTCGGCGCGCTTTATCAAGATTCACATTGTCTGGCCAAGAGTTGAGAGGGGAGAACCGTTGCTGACCACGGCCTGCGCCACCGCGGCCATCACCAATGCGGTAAGTCCCTGCGCTATGCCAGGCGAGCCTGATAAAAAGAGGGCCATAGTGACCAAAATCGGCAGGCCACCAGGGTTGCGAGTCGGTCATCAGTGCTGCAAGGTCTATTTTTAGAGCCTGATAGTCTAAACTCTTAAATTCTTCTGAGTAATCAAAATCATCTCCCATTGGATTGGATTTAGAAGAGTGTTGATGAAGGATTTCAATTTTTAGTTGTTTTGGCCACCAATCTTGGTTGGATGTTCCACCTCCACTAGTTTGTTGGTTTTGGAATGGGCATTTTGATTCATTACTCATGTTGTTGTTCTCCATTTTCTAAATTAATTTCAAATCGAGCTTCTTAGCTTGCGATAAAGTTATCATCGATGATTTTTATTTATAAGTATACTTGAATAATCTTATCATAGTGATAGGATATAGCTATGAATGTATCATGGCTTACCATTAGAGATCTAGAGTACGTAGTGGCGGCGGCAAAGCACGAACACTTTGGTCGCGCGGCTAGGGAGTGCCGTGTGAGCCAACCCTCTCTGAGTACGCAAATTAAGAAGATTGAAGGTTATCTAGGAACCATTCTTTTTGAGAGAAACAGCCGTCGGGTGACGACAACGAAACTAGGTAAAAAGATGGCCGAACAAGCGGCGGTGATTTTGGATAATGCTAGGATGATTCCTATACTCTTAGGTCAAGGGTCATCTTCTCTATTAAGGTCTGTGAAGCTTGGCGTGATATTCTCTGCTTCATCCTTTATTCCCTTTGCACTCAACAGCCTAAAGAAAGTGTTTCGCAATACCCCGATCAGCCTTCGTGAAGGCACAACAGATGAACTTATTGAAGAACTGAAATCTGGTGTTTTAGATGCCGTTATTGCTGCAAATACAGTGAAAGACAGCGCTCTCAGATCTATTCCGCTTTTCTTTGAGCCATTTGTTTTTGCGGCACCCAAAGGGCACCCCATTTTAAATAAACCTAAATTAAAACCATCAGATCTTCGTGCCTCAGAAATGGTACTTTTGGAAGAAGGGCATTGCCTTCGTAACCAAGCCCTCCATATTTGCCCAACAAATCGCCGAGGAAACTTAAGATCGTTTCATGCAAACAGCATCGAAACACTGAAACATTTAGTCGCAAGCGGTGCGGGCTATACGCTTTTGCCAAAACTCGCAACTAAGGGAGGGCCAATGAATAATCTAATTTCATACATTGATTTTAAAATTTCCAAAATTGGGAGAGAAATCGTCCTCTTATTTCGCAAGCAAACAGCCGATCAGAAAACCTTCAACCTGCTGACTCAAACTTTACTCAAGGCCGTACCAGCCGAATTTAAGCCCTAGAACGTTTGGGCCTCTGAATAATCTTATGTGAAAAATCCATTTTTACCCAAAAGAAAAAGCCCACTAAGTAAGTGGGCCTTTCTTTTCATGTGCCCAAGGGAATACGAATTGGGTTTATAACTATTTAATTTATAATTATTTTAACTAATTCATTTTTGGTTAATGACCCCATAATATTATTCTTCCTCTTGAATTTCTTCAGGGTTAGCAACAACCCAAGTTTGCTTTAAAGGTAATCGTGCTTTTATTTCTTCATCCAACTTATTATAATTTGCAAAAAGTTGAGTTAACAAATCATCACGATTCCAAAGCCTTACTTTAAAGAAACTTGGTGCCATTTCCTTCTCAACGTTTGATTTAAATCCACCCCATGCAACAAAAAGACCTTCATCAGCACCAAATTTTGAAACAGCACCCATAAGCTTGTCTATAGTTGGGCGATCAATGGGGCTACTTTCCGACTTAACCTCAACGCATAAACGAGGAGAACCAAAACCGTGCGGCGCACCACCTGCCAAGATGTCAGCTCCACCGTCTGCACCTTCTGGGCTTCGATAGGTTGTGTATCCCTGCGCTTTGAGAATGGCTTCAACCAATTCAGTTAAACCGTGGTTTTTAAATCTGGCGTTGATAAGCCTTGTAATTTGGTCACGCGCCGTTTCTTCAAGATCACTTACTACTCTTCCAATATTTTCTGGATTTATTAAGTCAGGCGATGTCAAAATTGATTTAAAAGATTCAGCCTTCCAATTTGAAGCACGCATGGCGAGAATTCTGGATTCAGCATTATTTTCCTTAACCCGACAAATAGTAAGAAAAGCTCCAAAAGTATTAAGTATATCATCTCCAAAGTGGGTGCGAGGAATTGCCTCACCAATCCATTTGACCTTTCTCCAATGAAAAAAAGGATTTGGCCCACTAGGTTCAAAATTATAATCACTGGTAATCTCGCCAATATTAACAGCCGGTTGAGTTTTAAGTGGGAGGATAACTAAATCGCCTTTTTTTATTTCATGTGCAAAAGGCCAAATCTGACTGCTCCAATTTAAAATACGTTTTGGTTTTGCATCCGGATAGATTTTCTCTAATGCTGAAAAAAGTGCCTTTCGGTTGGAAAGTTTCAAGAGATTTTGTGAAAGATGATCCCATGTTACATAGACACGATTTTCCCGAATGAATTTTTGTTCATATTCACCACGGGCACCTGCACGAATTAACCAGATTGACATAATTTTTCTTTCGGTAAGGGGGGGATTAACCACCTCTTATTTTGAGATAGTTTAGGTTTTAGCCTTTTAACATTATCAATAAAAACTCAATCAAAAATTTTATTTTAAATTACCTATTTCCTGAAGGATTGAAAATGAAATGGACTGGAGAGAAATGGGAGATCAAAGGAGCTATGATTGTGGGGCAAGGGTTGAGGAAGGAGATAGAATTGGTTACGTGTTAGTCTCCATTTTCCATTTTCTAAAGAATGAATGGAGAGTGGAAATTGAGAATAAAGATTTTGATAAGCGATAATGACTTTGGAATCTGTCTTCTGCAAACGAGAAGGTAATTTAGTTGTACGTGAAGGATTGGATCGTGGGAGCAGTAGTAATAGTAGCGTAACTTTAAGACGGATGGACTTTTCTTCATAACAGAATATTATTTGAATATGGCAATTGGCCCTCTCTTAATTTTTGATAAATCTATTATTCAAAGCCTTACCGTTGATGAATCTGTCTGGCTAGATGCTCATTATAAAGGTATTATTACACCTCTATTCTTCGTGGAGACACTTGCTGATCTCAGTAAAGAAATGAAAAGCGGTCGTACACCTGAAAATGTTGTTGGAAATATCGCAGAAAAAGTATCAATTGGCGGTCCACCAAATGTTCATCATAGTACACTTTGTTTGGCTGAATTGCATGGCAACAAAATTGAAATGAGTCGCAGGCCAGTTGTTGGTGGTGGAAGACGAGTCGCCTCAGGTAAAAAGCAGGGAATTGTATTTGAACAAGCACCTGAGGTTGATGCCTTACAAAGATGGCAGAATCGAGATTTTTTAGAAGTTGAGAGGAGATTTGCAAGCCAATGGCGGCAATCTTTGTTGGATATAGATCTGAATGCAATTTTTGAACAAGGACGAGAAATCATCAAACGTATTAGACGTCCCAAAGACCTTGCTGAAACCAAAGAATTAGCAGTTGAACTGATTAATAAATCAGGCTCTCGATATGCGAAGGAAGCTGTAAAAGCCTTATTACCAGATGGTCAAATCAATCTCTTAATGAAACGTTGGCAGGAAGCAGGCAACCCACCCCTTTCACAATATGCTCCCTATACTGCTCATCTAGCCACAGTAGATCTGTTCTTTTGCATTGCTCTTGGCGCTGATCTAATTGGAAGGGAAAGGCCTAGCAATAAAATTGATTTAGCATATTTATATTATTTGCCATTTTGTATGGCTTTCACTTCATCTGATAATCTTCACATTAGAACTGCACCGTTATTCTTAAAAGAAGATCAGATATTTATTCATGGAAAAGATCTAAAAGCTGATCTTGCAAAATTAGATGCTCATTACAGCCAATTGTCAGATGAGATAAAAGAAACAGGTACGATGTCATTTGCTCACTTTCCACCAAAAGATGGTGATTTTTTAACAAGTAAAATTTGGGATCAGCTTATGAGTCCTAGATGGCGAGAAAATCCTGATCAAAATATAACAAGAATGTCTGAGAAAGATAAAAAAAGATCATTGAAGAAATAAATAAAATGGCCAAACCGAAAGCCGGTGCTGATCCTGATCAAAGAGTAAGCGCAGATGAAATTGACCATTTACTTGTTCAGTTCAAGTCTCCAGTATTTAAAGGGAAATGGAGGCTGTTGCCGCCACCTATTAGACAAGGAATGAAGGATTAGCTTTGTATTGGTACTAAAGTACCTTTTTTGATTGATTCACCGATGGGGTGATTGTTTATAGAACTAGGTTTACATACAAAACTGTACATTTCATTTGCGATCTTCTGTATTTTTTCACAATTACCATGATTATAAACGAATTTACCATTAAGATATCGAGATCTGGGCCTTACTTCTGATATTTCATTAAACATCTTAGAGTAATCTTTGTAAATATTACCAAGTTTAGCATGACGGTTTATTTCTGAATGAATAAGGCTATGATTTTTTGAAGACAATAATTTCTGTACAGGCATTCTTAAAAGCCATGCTTTAGATATTAACTCTACAGCACAAAATATATTTTCGTAAAATGCTCTGTACCTTTTTGACGTTAGTGCATTTTGAGCCGTTTCTAAAAATTCATGGGCAGCTTCAATATGATTTCGTACCTTACTTGAATTGTAATGAAAATTGAAGGAGATGAACCAACGATTTTTATGCAATATAATTGTTATATGTCCGGCATCAGGATCATCTTCGGTAAGCTTCAAATTTTCAATTTCATCAATATCTGCTGTGCTGACGGGGTCCCCTGCAACAACATTACGGGTAACACGGACAACCAATTGTGCTTTGATCTCGTCATTTAAACGTATAATTGGTGGTTTTCCTACGTTCATCACAATTTGTGCCATGCGTAACTTAAAATTTTTGGGTAAGATTTTATTTTGTCTGCGCCGTTCAATTTCTGGATTGACCCAGAATTCGAAAACTTGATTTAGCAAGTTTTTACCGATTTCTTTGCTGACAATATTATCTTGTGGCTGTGGCACTGTTTTCTTAAAAATATTGTTGGTGAAAGAGATGGAAAATTTAAAGTTTATGAGAGTATAGAACTTGATAGGAGTTCTATTTCTCTCGATATTACTTTAATTTACTACACTCCACATCGTTACATCCTCTGGAAGCCTATCAATTCCTATAAACCGGGGACTGTGGTTATCTCTCCATAAGAAGAGTTTTTTCGGCTTTAGTCAAAAGTTTTGTCAAAATTGACTACCTCCTGGAGTCATATGTGATTTTCGGTAGGCCATTAGGGCTCCACCAGGTGTCACAATGTATTCCATTAACTGGGAAAATTTATATCATGAAATTATTTAAGATTAAAATAAAAATTTTAACCCCCTTCAATCAACCCTGAAATCATCTTCGCAATTTCTTCCAATTCTTTGTTGAGAATATCGTATCGATCTTTATCGATCAGTTTTTTTCTAAAACAAATCTCCAAAAGCGGAACGCACTCATGGCATGAGCCGCGGGCGATGTAGAAAAATTTTTTGCGGTCGGGTTTGTGCCAGCGGCCGTTGCCTTCGGCGATGTTGAGGGCAATACTCAAGGCGGCTCGGTTAAATTGGTCGGTGAGATAATAAGTTCCTCTTGGGAACGATTCGGTAAGGCGGGAGACGGATTCTGCGAAGTCGACGGCTTTTTGGTAGACTTTGAGGTTTTGAAACATGAAGGGCATAGCTCGCGCAAGCGAGCAGCTCTCCTGCTCACCTGTTCTCCTGTTCTGAATTAAAGCAGGTTTCATGCCGTGGGGTTTTTATTTAATTATTGTTTGTTTTCAATGTTTTGAGATTCGAGAGTGTTAGAAATGGTTTAGAAATAGGATGATGAGGGTTTTGTTTTTGGATGGGGGAGGAGAGCAGGAGAAAGGAGAGCAGGAGATAGGAGAAAGGAGATAGGAGAAAGGAGATAGGAGAGCTGGGCTCTTTGGGTGCGGAAAGGAGAGCAGTAGATCGGGCCTTTGGCCCTAGGTGACCCCAGAAGTTTTTCACCTGTTCACCTATTCTCCTGCTCACCTGTTCTCTTTTCTCCTGTTCTTCTGTTCTCCTTTCTCCTGCTCACCTAGTATAAGGTTGAAACGATTCGCTTTGGGGCGTGCTCACAGTGCATGTGAGAGTCTGATCATCACAAACGATGGGTCCTAAACAAGAGTTCCCGACTCCTAGGGTGGTGGGATCAATCAGGTCATAATTATAATGAAAAGCATCACTTGTTACTGCGTCGCCATAAGGAACGACGCTCGTCGGATTATCACCCTGGAAGTAATTTGAAGATGTATAAGAAGAATCCAGAGACATAATGCCGATACTCACACACCACCCTTCAACGTTAGGATCGTCCCCTGGCCAAGAACATCCTGGGAGCGAGCAGGGGCTACTACCAACAGTATTCTTTATGAAGTAAATGCCGTTGTAGAGCATATTGTATAAATAATTTTGTCCTATCTCAATACTTTCGCCCGCATTGAAAGAAACCGGCTGCACAAACGTTCCACCTGCATTATCTCCAGAGACCACACCTCCATAACACGATGAGCAATCATTAATATCATAAGACGCAATAAATAACCCATACCCCGTAACCGAAGCACCAGTCTCATTCGTTATTGAAATATTTGAGGACGCTGAATTTTCAATATCCTGTGCAGTCATTAATGTTTCAGTTCTAAAAGGCGGAGGTAGGGTCACCTCCAGATCCTCTAAACATGCTGAAAAAACAAAAATCACGAGGCTTAAAAAGATGAAAAAAAATTGTCTTTTTATCATAGCGAATCCTTTTAAAACGACTGAGTTTGTGACGTCGCAACAGAGCAAGTTAAAGTTTGATCATCACAAGAAATGGGGCCAATATATTCATAACTGCTTATAAGATTGTAATCGTAAAGGCCTCCCCCTGAAAGCGTGTCCGCATAAGGAACGACATTTGCTGTATAATCCTCCGTCACTGAAACTGGTGCTATGGCTCCGACATAGATACACCAATTATAAACCGTTGAATCATTCCCCCAAGTACAGCCGGGTAATGCACAACCAGGAGGGCTACTTGGGATATTAATTCGCAGGTAATAAGTAGCGTTATAAATCATATTGTATAAATAATTTTCTCCAACGGCCGCTTCGGCACCCGCTTCAATAGTTACAGGCATTACCATCGCACCTGCTGAAATGTTGTCCTCTGATGAGTACATAACGGTTGCGCTTGTGCAAGACTCACCCTCTGCAACATACGAAAATTGTCTGACGTAAAGACCGTAAACAACAGCCGAACTAGTTCCGGTATTTTTTAATTTAAAATTAGATTCGTTTACGGAAGTAGCTAAATCTTGGGAAGTAGAAAAGTTTGTGATGTATTTTGGC
>CAZNDI010000036.1:0-9985 GCA_964571805.1 uncultured Candidatus Peribacteria bacterium | reverse complement strand
ACTGGAATGATAAAAAAGAATCTTGTCGCCGATTTTCATGAGGTCGCGCATGTTATTGCGGGCGGTGTAATTTCGGATGCCGGTCCACGCGGTTGCTGCCTCCTTTTGGAGGTCATCGATGGAGTAGGTGGAGGGTTCGGATTTGAAGAGGAAGTGTTTCATAGTTTTTTTGGATGAGTTCAATTTTTCGGGTTTGGATGGCAAAGTAGTTTTGGGCGAAGGCAATGGCTTCTTTCCTAGGGTCACCGTTTTGGGCGATGAGGTAGCAGGCGTAACGGGTGAGCATGAGGTCTTCAACTTCTCTTTGTGAACTAGAGCCTAGTCCGACCATTTTGTTGACGTCAACAAAATGGTCGGAAGCTTTATTTCCAGAGCTTTCAGAGGCTACCTTAGCTTTCTCAATCACTAGCAAAAAGTTTCGCCATTCGCTGTATTCCAATAATTCTTGTAGATCCCTGGCTAGCCAAAATTCAATGTCTTCGGAAGTCTTTTGGGCGTGGTTTTCAAAGTTTTTAGTGAGCGAGTGGATGAGTTGTGGGTGCATAGGATATTAAGGGCTTAAAGTTTTTGAAGGATTCAAATAATTTTCTCCGGAAACAATTTTTTTGCCTGTTTTCTGCTCGAGTTCCAGCTTTGCGTTTTTAGCGATTCCACCGCCTTTTTTGCCTGCTTCTTTATTTTCTTCAATTCCTTCCGCTTCTACGGTTTCAGCAATTTGTCGGGTGGATAGCTCGGCTAAGGCGGTGAAGATTAGTTCAGCCTCAGTCATGTGGTCACGCAGGTTTTGATTTTTTAGGCCTTTGATCTGTTTATGGCTTTTAACATTTATGCCTGTCCATTCTTCATGAATGATGTTGGTAAGAAGAGCAAAGTCGATTCCTTTTTTGATGCCGTGTTCGGCCCAGTAGTCGGTGAGTTTGTTTCGGGTTTCCTGTCCCATCATGCGTTGCTGAATCCACTTTTGGCTTCGGCCGTGTTTTTTCCAGTTTTCCCGGGCACGGTTGAGGGATTGTTCGGGATCAGAAATTTCCTGCATGCGTTCGTAGCCGACTTTGGCGAGCCAGAGTTTGATGGGTTCGGCTTTTTTGGAGGGGATGGATTGGATGAGACGAAGGAGAGTTTCGACGTCGGCGACGTCTGTTTCCCTCATTTTTCCATCTTGGGCTATCATTTTCAACTGGTGACAATTTGTCACCGTTTCATTTCCCTCTTCTTTAAGCCGTTCGGCAAGTTTATTCCAGTATTTTCTGGCCGTTTGGCGATCTGTTTGTTCGGTTAAAGCGGCGACGACATCGATGACGGAAAAGTACCAGATTTCCTTTTCCTCATCGTAGTGGCGACGGATTTTGTAGTTTTCGAAGAGTGCTAGTTTGTAGTTTTCGTGAGGCATGTTTTGCGAGTTAGAATACTATGAGGTCATTTTAGTGAACTTTTGTTTACCAGTCAAGAGTATTATGGCTTTTATCAGAAGCTGCTGAGAAACTGAGTTGAGTTTTTGCTCACTGTTCACTAAGCTTATTGGGTAACTACGATTGAAAAATGTCTTTTCCTGTTTCGCCTTGAAGAGGCCTTTTTCTTATTGCTTAGATTTCTTCAGCATTTTTTTCACTTCTTTTTCAAAATCGGATTCAATGGGTTGGGTTTTGTTGAATTGTTCATATTCTTTGAGGGCTTTCTTTTCGGCTTGCTTCATGGATAACTGACCTTTACCGTCTAAAATTTTAAAATCATTGAATGAAAGGAATTTATCCACTGAGAGGGCGAATTCGGCCATGGTGAAAGTTTTTTTATTTTCGACCTGATTTTCGATATAGTCAAAAAAAGCTGAGATGGTGCGTTCAAGTTTTTTGATTTCTTTTTTAGCGAGATAATTTTTGGCCACTTTTACATCAGAACTCAAAACTCTGCCTTTGGGTCCATTCTTCCAGGTGGTCAGACCCATGTTTTCTTTTTTACTGTCGGCGTGTTGTTGTATGATTTCGGCGGCGGTTTGGCCAGTGATGGCATAGTGAAATTTATTTTGAACGGCCCCGAAGAAGCCTTTGGTTTGCTCAGAGTGGGGGTCGTAGTCGGTACTGCATTCGGCAAAAATATCGGTAATTTTTAGATAGATTCGTCGTTCGCTGGCCCGGATGGAACGAACTCTCTCCAGTAATTCTTGAAAGTAGTCTTTTTTAAAGGCGTGTTCTCCTTGTTTAAGTCGCTCATCATCGAGGACGAAGCCTTTGAGGATGTATTCTTTTAAGACTTGGGTGGCCCAGATGCGGAATTGGGTGGCTCGGGAGGAGTTGACGCGGTAGCCGACGGCGATGATGGCATCGAGGTTGTAGAATTTGGTTTCATAATTTTTTCCATCTTTGGCAGTATGTGCAATTATTGCACTAACTGATTTTTCCTCTAATTCATGGGCTTCAAAGATATTTTGAAGATGTTTTGTAATTACAGATCTATCTACATCAAAGAGCTCACTCATCATTTTTTGGCTGAGCCATAGGGTTTCGTCGTGTAAAAAGACGTCGAGTTTTACGTCGCCGGTGGGGGTGGAGTAGAGGATGAAGTTGGAAGAGGGTTGGGATTGATAAGGCATGGATTAATTTTATGATAGTGAGGTCTTTATTTTAGTGAACTTTTGTTTACCAGTCAAGGGTTTGCTAGCTTTTCAAAACCACCTCCCTCTCCTCCTCCGTTAACCCATACAACTCAAACACCATCTCATCAATTTGATGATCAGTAGAATCGATTTGATGTTTTAGCTCCAGAAGCTCTTTTTTATTTTTCTCAAAAAAGGCGAGGAGGTCGGCTTTTTGGTCGAGGGTGAGTTTGGCGGATTTGAGTTCTTTGACGAAATCTTCAAATTCCAAGGTATAGAATTTTTCTAGCTTTTTGGTGATTTTGGGTAGGTTGTATTCGGTTTGGATGAGTTTGAGGAAGGCTTGGAGTTTTTCGTGGAAGGTTTTGTGGAGGGAAAGCATGAGGTCGGCTTTTTCGATGAAGGGTTGTTGAATAAGCTTGTTTGCAACAGGTATGGGTAATTGCTTAATTTGATAACCTTTTATTTTGGGAAAAGTTTTTTTATTATCACTAAATTTTTTAAGCCAATGCCATTTAATAAAATTTGAATTGAGCAGGGTTAGAATAAATTTTAAATCAAAGTCACTATTTTTTGGGTAAATATTATAGATAGTATTGGAAGTTAAGATTCCAGCTTCGCAGAACCCTACAATTGGATTTAGCCCAATTTGTCTAACAACTATTCTATCTTTTTTATACACTTCATAATTTCCACCACTTTTTATATTATCTGCCTTAAAATGAAAAAATAATTTTGGCGAAGATTTAGAAAAAGGATTGATATCCGCTCCATCTATCATCTCTATGTAATCTTCATTTAATTTCTGCTTCGAAATAGAGCTTTTTCTATCATATGCCTGAATTCCAAAATAAATTTCAACAATATCATCCAATTTTTTACAATTTTTTAAATCGGCTCCAGTCTGTTCATTTATATTGAAAACATTTTCCTCCTCTTTTTCCCAAATTATCTGTTCAATTTTAGATATTTTTTTGAGTTCTCCTTTTGAGTCCATCATAAAACTTTCAACATGACTATTTTTACTATTCCCTTTCTTTATTGTTATTATTGATGTTTCAACACTTGCATCCTCAAAAACTTCATCTTCAAACAAAACAAGACTTTTAATATCACAGTGATTCAAAATAAAATTCCTAAGACTCTGAATATATTTGTTTGTAAAATAAGTGCTTGGTGTAATAAAGCCAAGAAGGCCGCCTTTTTTAAGAACTTTAATAGATTTCTCAATAAAAAGATGGAAAAGATCAATCTTATAACTGGCGATTTCAAAATTATTTTTATAGAAATTTAAAATACTCTCAGGCGTATTGGATGGCTGACATAATACATACGGCGGATTCCCCACCACCACATCAAACCCACCCGCATCCATGATTGTCTTAAACTCCTCCTCCCACTTAAACGCCCGCTCTCCCGCCACCGCCGGATCATCAATCAGACTGTTTCCACACTTGATATTGTCATTCAAATCAACCAACTTCTTCCCCTTTTGAGCCGACTTCAGCCACAGCGACAACTTCGTGATCTCCACACTCTCCGGATTCAAATCCACCCCATAAATATTGTTCTCCAAAAGGGACTTGATGTAACCCTCCGAACTCATAAAATCCGTCTGATCATTATTCAAATCAGCAATAATGTTCGCCACCCGGATGTTTTCCGCCAGCAAATAATCAAACACCTTCACCAAAAACGCCCCACTGCCACAGGCGGGATCCAGCACCTTCACATTCCGCAACGCCGATTGATACTCCAGATACGACGCCAATGCCCGTTTCTTGTAATTCACATCCGTAATCTCCTCCTTCAAATTATTTTTCGCCTTAATCTCCGCCTCCTTTTCCTCCAAAAACTTCCCGAGAGAATTTTTGACAATGTAATCCACAATATAATCCGGCGTATAAAAAATCCCGTCCTTCTTCCGCTTCGATTTCTTTTTATCCACCTCTTCCCCCTCAATCGTCTTCGCCTTCAACTCCTCAATATCACTGATCGACTGCTCAAAAATATGCCCCAAAATATTCACCGACAAATCCTCCGAAAAATCAAAATTCCCAAATTCCAAAAACTTTTTACACACCGCATCCGTGATTTTGAGATCATTTAAAACCTGATCCTCCGCAAACAAACCCCCATTGTATCCATCTGGAATCCCCAGCTTTTCACTCCCCTTATCAATCGCCGCAAAAAAGCCCTTCATCGTCTCCCACACGCTGTTGAAACCTGAGTCCGCCGCCTCGATCACCCGCAGCAAAATGCCATCGGGAAGCAAGTCTTTATCCTCACAAAAACACACAAACACCACCCGATCAATCAACTTCTGCGCCTTCTCAATCGTCATCGCAAAATCCTCCTTCGAAATCGAATTATTCGTCACAATATCCTTGATCAGCTCTTGCCTGAGCAATTTATACTCCTTATAAAAATTCTTGGTGATGGCCTCTTGCTCGACCCGTATCTCCGAAAGCAGTTCCTCCGTTTTTGATTTCCCCGATTTCGTCACAAAATTCCCCGCCGAAAGCAAATAATAGAATTTTCTTAATTCATAATAATCGTCTTTAGGATTCGCTAGAGATTCTAACGTAAACAGCTCATAATCCAGCTGTGTGTCTTTATGCAACCGAATCTCAAAAAAATTCGTTGCAATCACAAAATCACATTCTTTGTACTGAGGCTTATACTTAAACGCCTGCTGAACCGGACTCAAATTTCCCTCTCGTTTTTGAGAACGATCTAGAGGCGTATTTACATCCTTAATCTCCACCACCGCCACCGTCCGGGTCTTCTCCGCCGAAAAATACCCCAACACCGCATCCGGCTTCTGCCCCGTCGCCTCCGTTCGGCCCTTAGGTTCCAAGGTATAAATCTCATTCGGAAACGTCGAATAATCCAACAATTCCACAAAAAAACTCTGATTAAACGCCTGTTCACACTGGGTTTCCGTTTTTTGATGAAGCGCCTTAGATCGATAAGCGGCTAGCCACTTTTGGACAATCTCCAGCTTCGCCTCAAAATTTAAAATCGGAAAATTTTCTAAATTCTTCTTGATCACCTTATCTTTAAACAGTTTAGCCATTCGAAATCGTCGTTAAATTGAATTCATCCTACTTGAATTCTCAGCTAAAATCATCAAAAATCGTAATCATTGCATAATTATTTCCTCAATTATTTTGACAATTCACCTAAATTTTGATATGATTTTCCTATCACCAACGGAAAAGTTTACCCTTTAAGGTTTCGTCCTTACGGGGCCTTTTCTAAATTCAAGTTTAGATTTTAGATCGTTCACATATCTCAAATAAGGGCGGAATGATTTAAATTTGAGGAGTGCAGAGAATTTTAATCGGCTGGGAATCAACACGGCTTTCAACTTATTTCTTTCCAAGAGATAATTCACCAAACAATGAAAATCTCCATCGCCTGTAACGATGAGAGCTTTATCATAATTTAAATACTCTGCCATGGCCCAAAGAACGAGCTCTGCATCACAATTACCTTTTGTCGTGCCATCTTTGTACCTTAAAGTAGGCTTAAAAATACATACAAAACCTGCCTCCTGAAGAACCGCATATAAATTAGAGTTCTGCGAAATCTCTCTATTTTTCTAATGGCAAAAAGACCCTCTTAGGCTCAAGATGGCATATAAGTGAATACATAGAAGCTCTTCGGACATTTCCAACAATATGCCCTAAACCAGTGATCACCAAAATATGCTGATCAAGATGTTGTTCAACCTTTCTCAGGAGGGTATCACTCATGACTCGATCACGAAGACCAGCAACATCCCCTATCGGCTCGAGCTCATTGAATTCATAGTTCGGGTCTTCTAAAACTCGTTCAATAACCGATCTCATATGAGGAATACGCAAACCAGCTTGTTGCCTTGCCTCATCAACACCCGATTGACCCCCTTGGATGATCTTATCAATCGTTTCATCAATGGTTTTTTGAACCCATGTCTCTAATTTTTGAGTTGGAGGCATAATCGGATCAGGCTCTAAATACTCAATACGAGTACCTTTATTAGTTGAAGCATAGGATCTCGCCTCCCTATGCTCAAATCTCCAGTTCTTATAGTAATTTATATGCCAATTTTTCACGCTTTTATCCAAATTGGCCCTTTTAAGCCTCTTAGCGATCTGGCGATCTATTCGTTCATTAACCCTTCCCCACACCTCACTACCTTCCAAAAAAATTATATTTGGCTGCTCCTCAGCCAAAACCTCTCTCAATCGAGGGATTTCATCGAAATCACTATGTATTGAACCAACTAAGGTAAGTGACATACTATAAGTATTATGGAGTAAATAGTTTAATCAAAAAGAACAAACAAGTCAAAACCTTGATGAAAAATAGAGGGGCATCACACAACAGCGTATAACTGAACCCTAAATTCCGCTATGTTTGATGACTGATGATTGCGGAATTTATTCATCCAAATTGCACAGGTATCCCTTTCGGAATATTATACACCTGCGCAACTTCAGTTATACGCAAACGTTGCCTTCAATATAACCAATGAAAACAAAGGCTTTAGTAACCCTATATTTCTCTTTGAGATAACGTCTAAAACAAACAAAGCTCAACTTCCAACCGAGAGAACGAATGCTGAGATTCAAGTTTTGACTATCAATAAAGGCATAATTACCCTTCGCACTATCATTCGTAGATTGTTTAACCATAATCATTATTTTGAATAAGAGATTTTTCATCCTAGCTTAAAATCTCCCTTCAATGAACCATGATCTGTTCGACAATCATCACAACACCCAATAAACTTGCCTTCACCCCCAAAATTCCCTAAAATACACAAGCTTAACTTGTCTCAGTAAGCATCTGACCCTAAAATTAAGATTTAAAGAAGAAAGTTGTTTATGTTCCTGTTTCAGTTACAGCAACTGCGATTAAAAAAGGGGTCCCCGAAAATTGTCGGAGTAAGCGGAACGAAGTGAAGCGAATGTAGAAATTTTAGGGGAGAAGGAGGCGCTTGCGAAAGCCGCAGTCAGTGCCGAATAGGCACAGACGGAGGCTGTAGCAAAGCGACGACGCGCCTGGATGGTGAAATGGTATACACGAGAGACTTAAAATCTCTTTCCTTCGGGAGTGAGGGTTCGAGTCCCTCTCCAGGCACCATTAAAAATATAATAAGCTGGTGAGGGACGAGAAGTTTATCCCGCACGAAACGGAGTGTAGCTGGGGGAAGTCCCTCTCCAGGCACTATGATTCAAAAATTTCAGTTCTCAGCTTACAATTCTCAGTTTTTTAACTCCATTTTGCCCTCCTCCTTATGAGCAGTGCTGAAGGAAGTCACCCAATTTTTATGGAAAAATTGCTTCAAAAACAAATCAAAACCTTCATGACAAAAGAGGTGATCGCGGTGAAAGCCGGAGAATCGATAAAGAATGTCTTTAAATTGATGGAAAAACATGGTATTGTGGGCCTCCCAGTTGTTGACCAAGACCAGGGAGTGATCGGAATCTTGACTGAATCTGACCTCATCAAGCACTTCACCACCCTCAACACCCCCGTGGGAGTCACCCTACTCGGGAGCGTCGTTTACTTAGACAACCTGGACGACTGGAGTAAGAACCTCAAACAACACACCGCTGAGCTCGCTGGAGACATCATGAACCCCGAGGTGGTCACCCTTGTGGAAACTCAAACCCTCGCAGAAGCCATTGATCTGATGGCCGACCGAGGTGTGAACCGCTTGCCCGTGGTCAGCGAAACTGGAAAACTTTCTGGTATCATCACTCGAAAAGACATTGTGCATCAACTGGCCCAATTAAAAACCCTTTAAACCCTTAAATTTTACAAGATGGAAACGATTCACATTGAAGTTGCTCAAAACAAATATCAGTCTGCCAAAGAAGCGCGTCGCGCCGGAGACATCCCCATGGTTTGTTACTCTAACGGGAAGGAAACCACGCAATACACGGTAGAATACCAAAATTTTAGAAAAGCCTTTCTTAAAGCAGGAAAAAGTGCCATCATCACCCTCAGCGCCGAAGGAAAGGACCTCCAAGACGTGATCGTTCACGAAGTGCAATATGCCCCGGTTTCGGATGACATCATTCATGTCGACTTAAAGGTGATCGATGCCAGCCAAAAAATCAGCACCGACATTCCTTTGATCTTTGTGGGTGAAGCGGCTGCAGTACGAGAACTAGGAGGAACGTTTGTGAGTAATAAGGATAAAGTCCACATTGAATGTCTCCCTAAAGACCTTCCTCATGAAATTGAAGTCGATATCAGTTCATTGGTTGATTTTCACACGTCATTAACGGTAGGTGACATTAAGGTCTCTGATAAAATCACTATTTTGGATGCTCCTGAAATCAGCATCGCTGTGGTGTCTGCCCCTCGTGAAGAAGAAGTTGAAACCGAGGCTCCAGTTGCCCCAGAGGCACCGGTGATCACAACCGAAAAGAAGACGGAAGAAGGTGAAAATAAAGGCGGAGAGAAGAAATAATTTTAAATTTTTGATGAACCTCTCGGATTTCGACTACTCTTTGCCCAAAGCATTCATCGCTCAAAAGCCTCTTGAAAAACGCGATCATTCGAAATTGATGGTAGTGGATCGGAAAAATCATTCCTTTCAGCATCATCAATTTTTTGAATTGCCCGAATTGATTGAACCGAATTCGATCCTGGTTTTCAATGAATCCAAAGTGATTCCCGCACGGCTCCGATTTAAATTAGGTGAAGTTGAAGGAGAAATTTTGTTGATCAAACCGATTTCAGAAAAAATATGGGAATGTATGGTCCGACCTGGATCTAAATTTAAGGTGGGACAACGCTGGCAGGTTGATGAACAGCTCTCTTTTGAAGTCACAGCAATCACACCTCATGGATTACGGATCATTTCCTTTGAAGTCGAGGATTTTAAGGCTTATTTAAATACTAAAGGAGAAACTCCTCTGCCTCCTTACATCACAGAAAAAATGGAGGACTCCAATCGCTATCAGACCCTCTATGCCAAACAGGAAGGTTCTGTGGCCGCCCCCACGGCAGGCTTCCATTTTACGGAAGCGGTTTTTGAGCGCTTGAAGGAGAAGGGAATTGAAACCGCTTTTATCACCCTTCATGTGGGATTGGGAACCTTCCAGCCGGTCAAAACGGAGCAAGTGGAAGACCATAAAATGCACAGTGAATGGTTTGAACTTTCGGAGGAAACGGCCAAGAAATTAAACCAGGCTAAAAAAGAGGGGAAAAAAATCGTTGCCGTGGGAACAACAACCGTACGCGTTTTGGAATCGTGTGCAGCCTTCTTGAATGAAGGCGAGGATCCGTATCCTCGCATTCATTCAGGGCCTCGCCTTCATTCAGGGCCTCGCCTTCATTCAAGAGCCGGGGAAACAGACATCTTCATCAAACCTGGTTACCAGTGGA
>CAZNDI010000035.1:0-10087 GCA_964571805.1 uncultured Candidatus Peribacteria bacterium | reverse complement strand
GTGTCCAATGACGGCCATGGCATTCACCATGATGGCTCCTCCTCCTAACCCTTGGATGGCCCGAAATAAAATCAGTTGAGTCATGCTTTGGGCGGCTCCAGCGAGGACGGATCCCACTAGAAAAATGATGACTCCGATCAGGAAAAATCGTCTGGGCCCGAAAATGTCTGAAAGTTTGCCATAAATCGGTACGATCACCGTGGCGGCGAGCATGTAGGCGGTAAACACCCAGCTTAAATGTTCTAGTCCATTCAAATCGCGAACAATCTGAGGCATGGCGGTGGATACGATCATTTGGTCCATGGCGGAAAGAAACATGCCTAGCAAGACGCCGGTCATGATGAAGATTTTGCTGTTTTTCATGGTTTACACTGGAATTTAGGGGGGGTTTAAGTTAGTTTAGAACCTAAATAGTTTAGATACTTAACTATAAAAGGTCAACAGTTCTTTAAGTGTGGGTTTGCAGGCGTCATAAAAATTTTGCAGTAAAAACAAATCAATGTCATCTTAAGAGCTATGAGTCTTATAAAAAAAGCTAAATCCAATCCGGAAGCCTTTGTGGAGTTGTATGACCGTTATGTGCAAAGAATCTATCAATATCTTCTTCGTAGGCTTCAAAATCAGGAGGAATCAGAAGATTTGTGTAGTGCGGTTTGGGAGAAGGTTTTGATCAAAATCCATACTTTGAAATCCAATGAGGATGAGGGGTTTGTGGCTTGGCTTTTTGCGATCACGAGGAATGAACTCAATCAATTTTATAAAAATAAGAAAAAGAGTACTTCTGAAGTGTTGATGGATATTTTTGAAGACAAGGCTAAAAAACCCGATGAATTGGTCGTTCAAATTTCTGAAGCTAAGATGATTCAAAGCTCTCTTTTGGCCCTTCCGCCTCAACAAAGGGAAACCGTAGAATTGAAATATTTTGGGGATTTGAGAAATAAAGAAATTGCTCTTATTTTTGAGGTTTCCGAAAAAACGGTGGCTTCAAATTTGTCTAGAGCCTTACAAACCTTGAAACAAAATTTAGAAAAATTGCAGTAATTTATTTCTTTTTTCATCTTAATTAGCATGAAAGCTTCAAAGAATATCGAAGATCAACTCCGGGAAAAAATGCCTCCCATGCGCAATCAATTTCGCAGCGAGCTACGTGCCCACTTATTTGAAAAAGCGGAGCACCATTTAAATAGATCTTCTTCTTTCATATCTTTTACTGCTTTATTTAAAAATATGAAAAGATACTCGTTCGCTTATTTATCTATTTTAGTGATCACTGTTTTTGGCATCACCACCTTCTTTAAAACGCCTCTTTCGGCTCAGGAAGTTTTGGCGAATGCCTTGGAGAATTATGAACAAGCAGGGGACATCTACCATCAAAAAATCATTCATGAGCGTTATGATAATGGGAAACTCGTGGAGGCCAGTATGGATGACAATTATTCCGATGAAACAGGTCAATTTCTCCAATTCATTAAAAATCCTGATACCGAAGAAGTTTTACGGACTACTTTAAGTGTAATTGATCATTTTGGATATGAATATTCCTTTCACACTCCCATTGCTGGTTTCGAATCATCTGAAAAGGATCAGGAAAAATGGTTTAAATTCTTTAAAGCCGAAAAAATTTATTGTGTCCATCATGATGAAAGAAGAGATCAGCTGATTCAGGCTATTCTTAGATTTTCCAAGGAAGATCCTTCTGCTTATCAGATTTCCACTGCTTCTGTCTGGAAGGATCAATCGGTTCAATCAGGTCTAAGTAGTTATAAGGGCTTATGGCATAGTCAGGAATCATCCGAAGCTTATATTGAGTCTTTAATGAAAACAGAAGCCTATTATGATGTGGTCCAGGAAGGTGATGAAAAATATTATGTTTTCAGACTGAATTATGGTCCGGGTCGGGACAACGGCCCGGAGCGCAATTTATGGTTTTATGTGGATGCCAAAACTTATAAAGTGGCTCGATACGATACTCACTATGGAGATTCTTCCGAGGTTTCCGAGAGAAGTATTATTGTGACCGACGAATATTTAAAGGGTTCAGATCAACCTGATTTATTTAGTCCCGATCGGTTTCCAGGCCTTGAGATTTCCGTCGAAGGAATTGATTTGATCAATGTGAATCATGAGCACTATGATTTCAAGAAAAGCGGTTGTTTTGATTCCGATCTTAAAAAAATAGATGACTCAATTTTAGAGAAATTACCCTCATCTGTTGAATTGGAATGGAAGAATGAATTAAAACGCTTATCTAAGGCCTATCCAGCAGGTTCAATCGAAGTGAGTGGCATGCTTCCTGAATTAGATTCAGTGCAAATGCCCACTAAGGCCCCCTTGACCCAAGGTTATAGCGAGATGGTGCATGGTGGATGGGACTTGGCTCCAGCTCAAGGCGAAGATGATTTAGCTTATGCTCCTTTGGATGGTAAGGTTAAAGTGGTTTCTGAAAATCATTGGAATGGTGGCTATGGACAGTATGTTCTTATTGAACATCAATTAAATGGCAAAGAGGTGATCACTCGCTATGCACATTTGGATGAAATTAATGTTGAAGTCGATCAAGAATTAAAAGCGGGTGATGTTATTGGAAGAATAGGGGCCACAGGTAGGGTGACAACAGGTAAACATCTTCACTTTGAAGTTATAATGGATGGTAAAAAAGTTGATCCTGCCCTCCTCTGGGAAAATTAAAGGATCAGGAGTAAATTGAATTTAGTTTAATACCTAAATTCAAAAAATTGTCTCCTCATAAATCTTCAAAAAAATCCAAACTAAAAATCGCCTTATGGGTATTGAGTGGGCTGCTGATTTTCATCTTCTTTGCGGGATGGATTTATCTGCGCATCAATACTTATAAGGCCGATGAGGTGGCGCTTAAAAATTTAGTCAGTTCACAGGACATAAAAATCACTCAATCCAGTTCTTTAATTGCCTTTGAAAATGTAAAAAAAGAATCTGAATTGGGTTTTATTGTCTATCCCGGAGGCTTGGTTGAGCCCCAGGCTTATAGTTCGCTTTGTCGCCGGATTTCAGAAAATTTTGATCAATGCTTTATTCCCTCCATGCCCCTTAATTTCGCCATCCTCAGTCCCAATAAGGCGGAAGAAATCATCAAAGCTCATCCTGAAATCACCCAATGGACAATCATCGCTCATTCTTTGGGCGGTCCCGCGGCAACAAGATTCATCCAATCTCACCCCGATGTCATCAAAAACTTAGTTCTGCTGGGCTCGTATTCGGATGTGGACATTTCAAATGCTCAGACAAAAGTTCTTTCCTTATTGGGCTCCCAGGACGGACTTGTCGATCTTGAGGTTTATAAGACCTCTCAAGCCAATTTACCTTCTGATACTGTTTTTGAAACGATTCTAGGAGCAAATCACGGTCAGATGGGCGACTATGGACCTCAAAAGGGAGACGGTGAACCTAAAATTTCTGCTGCGGCCCAAAAGGAAGCTATTCTCCAAGCCATTAAAAATGATTTTTAGTTTTTCACAAATGTCCACTTTCTATTGCTATAGAATCAAGTTTTGAAAATGATAGCAATCACTAAAACTGTTTGGATTCAAAATGACTTTATAAAACTTAGTTTTTGTGCTAAAATGAGAGGATAATTAGAAGAAAAGATAGTTTAAATTGCTAAATTTCCAAAGCAATCCCTCATGAAATTTGTTTCACTTCAAAAAAAAATTGCGTTTTATGGCTTAATTGTAACGGTTATCATATCTGGTCTTTTGTATTTAATTCTAAAGTTTGCCGTTGTCAATGGTGTCAATAAGCTTGAAGATGACAATGTTTCAAGAAATTTACAACGAATTTCCAATGGGTTGGAAAGCTATTTTCAGTTCATGATCCAAAAATCAGGGGATTGGGCCAAATGGGATGCAACTTATGATTTTATTGATGATCTCAATGAGGATTATGTCCAAGAAAATTTGCCTGAGGAGAGTTTTTCTACCTTGAATATAAGTATGATCCTCTACATCAATGACCAAGATGAATTGGTTTATAAAGAGGGTATCAATACTGAGAATGGTAAATTCGAGAATATTCCGGATGAGGTTTTGTCTCAACTGACTGAATATGTAAAAAGAGAAGGGGGCGATGAGTTTCTGTCAGGATATTTAACGGTAAAAGATAAGCCACCTCTTTTGTTTGTCGCTCATCCCATTTTGAAAAGTAACGGCGAAGGACCTTCAAAAGGCTTTCTAATCATGGCGCGGTATTTAGATGAAAGCATTCTTCAAATTTTAAAAAATAGTACCTTGTATCCCATTTCTATAGCAGAAATAGAAAGTCGAGATTTATCTTCAAATTTTTTGATCGCAAAAGAAAAAATAGAAAATGGTTCAACTATTTATATCACTCGTGAGGAGTCAAAGGTTTATGGCTATTCCCTTTATTTAGATATAAGCGGTCAATCTAGCTTTATTTTTCGCATCGAAATGCCTCGGGAGTTGATCAAGCAATATTTAAACACTCTTAATTTTGTTCTTTTAACTGTTTTTCTGGCAGGCTCAATGCTTAGCTTGATTGTTTATCTGATCATTAAAAAAGTGGTTTTAGTTAGGCTTATAGCTTTACATGAGGGGGCAAAAAATATGGCCCAAGGTCAATCGACCGCAGCTTCTTTTCCTATCAATGGCAATGATGAAATTGCAGATTTAGCAAAAAAAATAAGGTCAATTTTACAGAATTTATCTCGAGCTGAAAAATCAATGGAAGGCAAAAATTTGGAATTAGAAAAAATGAACAAATTCATGGTGGGAAGAGAAATAAAAATGGCTGAATTAAAGGAGGAAGTTAGAAGCTTAAAAGACAGGCTTCAAATATAAATTAGTAATCATGAGGCATCATAAAACAAATAAAATTCACTTTGATTCAAAAAAAGAAGGCCAACTTCAGAATTTTGATGATTTTTATATTCTGCTCGATTCTGAAGGTGTCATTTTTGAGATTCACGAAACACCTGAGCTTCGAAAGCTATTTAAGTGGTCGCAAAAGTGCATTGGCCAATCCTTTAAAAAATGTGGCTTTCATCCTGATTTTATGCCTGTTATTGAGCTTGGAATTAAAACTTTAACGGATATAGGTGAGCCCTATAAAACATCATTTTCTTTAGACAATTCCCATTGGTTTTCAGTAACCTTTTTAAGGCGTAGTAGCCTTGATGGTAAAAATGGATTCATTGTTTTTGGGCACGATATTACCCTAGAAAATAAAAATGATTTGGAGTTGAAAAGACATATCATGGAGCTTGAGAATATTAAAAAAGCCATGTTCAATTTACTAGAAGATATGGATCTTGAGAAGAAAGCTTCTCAGGCTTTGGCTAGTGATCTTGAAAAATTTAAAAAGGCGGTAGATGCGTCCTCAGATCACATTCAAATCACAGATCATAACGGCATAAATATTTATTTGAATCCTGCTGTTGAACATATTACAGGTTATTCTCCATCTGAATCTTTGGGTAAAAAAAGTTCTGAGCTTTGGGAGGCTAAAATTGATGAAGTTTTTTATAATAATTTTTGGAATACGGCTAAGTCTAAACGAAAGGCATTTTCTGGAGAGCTGAAAAATAGAAAGAAAAGTGGAGAAGAGTATATTTCTGACACACAAATTTATCCCATTCTCAATGATCTTGGGGATCCAGTTTTCTTTGTGGGGATCGAAAGAGACATCACGCATATTAAAGAGGTTGATCGAATGAAATCTGAGTTTGTCTCGGTTGCTTCTCATCAGCTCAGGGCTCCACTTTCTGCCATCAAATGGCTCACAGAAATATTGCTTGATTCGACGACTGGGCCTATTACAATTGACCAAAAAGACTTGCTTTCACAAATTGATGAGAGTAACGAGCGTATGATTCGTTTAGTGAATGATCTTTTGGACATTTCACATATCGAAACAGGGAATAAGTTTAATATCGTCAAAACAAGTACCGATATGGTTCACCTTGTTGACGCGGTGCTTAAAGAGCAGAAAGTGACGGCTGAAAAAAAATCTATTGAATTTACTTTTTTGAAAAAATTGCCCAAGGCCCTTATGATTTACATGGATGGAGACAAAGTCATTCAGGTGATTCAAAATTTTGTCAGCAATGCGATTAAATATTCTGAGCCAAAAACTAAAATTATAATCGACCTTTTTGCTGATAAAGATGAATTGCAATTTATGGTCAGAAATTTTGGTACGGTCATTAAACTTGAAGATCAAAAAAATATCTTTCAAAAATTTTATCGTACCGATGAGGCTAAATTAATGGATTCCTTTGGTTCAGGTTTGGGCTTGTATATTGCCAAAGCCATCATTGAAAATCATGGGGGAAAAATGTGGTTCACCTCACGTGAAGGAGAAGGTACCAGTTTTTATTTTTCTCTGCCTTACAAAAAAAATTCCTCGAAAAAGATTTGATATTTCATTCTTGTAGGAATTTGGAGATAAAATTCTACAGCGCTTCGGTACCAAGAGTAGATTTGGATTTTAGAGTATTTAATATTTAAAACTTTCTAATAACTTATGGTTTTATTTTATGTATAATTAGCTCAATAAAAATTTATAAAAATAAAAACCATGCCTAAAAAAGAAACTAAGGTTGCAAAGATTGCTAAAGCAAAAGCAAAACCTACTAAGAAAACGATTTTAAAAAAGGCTGTTGTTCATGTTCCGTCTGTTAAAATTGCCCCTGAACAACTTCAGATGCCAAGAACCTCTCCTAAAGACGTATTTTTGCACCTACTCATGTTGGTGATGCTTTATTTAGGTGTGATTGGTCTTATTACGCTGGTTTTTGCTTATGTGGACTATTCCTTCCCTGACCCCTTAGGTTATTACTATGGTTCGGGGCTATTGAGTGACGTTCGTTGGCAAAGTTCGATGTTGATGGTTTCTTTCCCCTTACTTCTTGTTTTGTCTCATTTCATTCAGGCTGATTTTCGCAAGAATCCTAAAAAACATGAGTTAAGATTTAACAAGTGGCTGACTTATCTGACTCTTTTTGTGACTGCCATAACCATTGTCATTGACCTCATGACTTTGGTGAATCGTTTTTATGGAGGCGAATTGACCACATCTTTCCTTTTGAAGGTTTTTTGGGTGCTTTTGGTGGCCGGATCTGTTTTTGGATATTATATATGGGACGTTCAAAGTGAATCTTATAAATCTAAAATTCCTAACCGAGTGGCTTGGGTGAGCTCAGTTGTTGTGGTCGGTATGTTGGCGCTTGGCTTTATTTTGGCTGGCTCTCCTTCTCACCAACGTGAAATCAGAATGGATGAACAGAGAGTAAATCATTTGACCACTATACAAGACCAGCTGATCAGTTACTGGCAAGTGAAAAGAGAACTTCCTTCCTCGCTCAATGAATTGAAGAATGATCTGATCTATTTTACTCCTCCTCTTGATCCGGAGACTGGTATGGCCTATGAGTATAAAGTTTTAGATCCCCTTCGTTTTGAGCTCTGTGCCACCTTCAATCAAAAAATCCCCTCCGAAAATCCTGATAGCCCCTCAAATCCAGCCTATAATTATGATTATAAATATGGCTATAATGCTGATTTTTGGAATCACGAGGCGGGCAGAGCATGCTTTGAGAGAACCATAGATCCTAAGCTTTATCCTGAAGCTGCTAAATTGCAATAGAAATACACGATCAGGCGACTATTATCTGGGCTAAGCATTTCTTAGCCCTTTTAAAGTATGTTTTGAAGGCATTATTTATCTAATTTGAGGGTCTTTTCCTCTAGTCGATCTTCGTAGTATTTCCTCATTCGAATTTCATAAGGGTTTATGATCACCACGGTTCTTTCCTGATTTTTGTGACTCAAAAGGGGTAAATTGGTGTTAAATTTTGAATTTTCGTTGAGTTTTTTGGCTAATTTTTCGATGATTCCCCCCAAAAGTGTTTTATCTTTTTTGGATTTCCCCTTCACTTCAACAGTTTCCTTTTTTTGTTCATCGGTTATGGTTAATACAACTTCATTTTGAAAATCTATATTGATACTTTTCTGTGTTTCTATTGGGGTAACGAAGAAAAAGTTGAGCGCTTCATCTGAAATATAATAGATGGGTGCGGCATGAGGAAGCCCTTTTTCATCTACTGTTGAGAGAATAGCGAGGCGGTTATTTTTTAGAAAATTTTTGATGTAGGCTTTGTTGATCTCTTGATTCATGATTTTCATTTATGCTGATAATTTGATTTTACATCTATTTTTAGAGAAAGGGTATGGGTTAAGTTTGATTTATAGATAGAACTAAGGCTCTTTTTTTAAAATTCTTTAACTTTAACTTGCACAGAAACTCCATTTTAGTTGTATGATAAAGCTATAATATTTAAAAAATAAAAAAATGAATCTCTCAATTTTTGCTGCTCAGGCGATTGCTCTCCTTTATTTGTCTGTGGGGGTTGGCATGATTTTTAATCCAACTTACTACAAGAAATTTCTCACCCATCTTTACGAAGACATGACTGCTTTGTATGTGGGTGCTTGTGTGGCAATGCTTGTTGGATTTGCCTTAGTTTCTCATCATAATATTTGGGTTAAGGATTGGAGGGTTTTGGTCACGATTGTTGGATGGCTAGCTTTTATTAAAGGCATTTCATTGCTTGCTTTTCCAAAAACATTTCAATCCCTAATTCAATTTCTAACAAAAAGAACCCCTAAAATCATGGGTATTTTTGTTGCTATTTTGGGTTTGATTTTTGCTTACTTTGGTTTTTTTGCGACTTGAGGTGAGCCATTTTTATATCTTAATTTATCAATCATGAAACATTTTATATTTATTTTTTCCTCAATGTTGCTTTTGTCTGCTTGTTCGAACACTGTAGATCCTAAGCCAGTCGATGTCTCTGTGCCTGTTGATCAAGAATTTCCAGTCAGCACCAATGATCAAGGACTCGAAGATACTCTGGATACCAATGAGAATGATCACAGCATGCCTGGAGACGCCAATCTTGATAATGAGGATGATATGATGGGGAAAATTCAGGTTCAAGAGCCGTTGCAAGGTTCAAAAGTGGTCAGCCCTCTAATCGTTAAAGGGGATGCAGTTGGCCCTTGGTTTTTTGAGGGGTCTTTTCCTGTGAAGTTGCTTGATGATCAAGGGAAAGAGCTTGCCTCAACCACGGCAACCTCGACTGAAAGCTGGATGACTGAGACGATGATTCCCTTTGAGGCTAAGTTGACTTTTGATCCTGGCACTGCAACTTCAGGAAAAGTCGTGCTCGAAAAAGACAATCCTTCTGGTCTGCCTGAGAATGCTGGAAAGGTTGAGATTCCTGTTATCTTCTAATTAAAGTGGCCAGCGGTTAGTGGATAGTGGTTAGCAAATCAAATTCCCCTGGTGTCTCTAGCCACTTATCCCTAAACGCTCTTGTCATGGCAAAATTAAAACTCGACCTTCACGATATTTATAATAAGGGGTATAAAATTGACGCGGAGCTGAGTCGAATCATTCAGGAGGCGATTGAAAAAAGAATTGAACTGGTTGAGATTATTCCAGGGAAGGGGACTGGAGCTCTGATGGAAGCCGTGAAGCGATTTTTAAGGCAGAAGGAAGTCAAGAATCTTTACCATCGGGTCAAAGTAGACCCCAAGAATCACGGGAGGATGTTTATTTATTTTCAGTTTTGAGCCAAATGATTCCAGTCAGATTTTCAATAACTCACCTTACGCGCTCTTTAGGATGAGTCCTCTTACTTGCAACGCCTTAGGAGCGGAAAGCGGTAAGCGGGAAGCGGTAAGTCCATCACAGAACGTTGCAGCAAGCTTTTCGCTTATCGCTTACCACTTACCGCTTGTGATTGAAGGGGGTTACAGAGTAAATCGCATGGGTGCTTAAGGTGAGTCAATAAGTTAATTAAAATCGCAGGCGAGATTAGCGAATCTCGCCTGCGATTTTAGGCTGTAAGTTACAATTCATATTAAATTGGCGATTAGAGACTGATTCCATGCTTCTTAAACAAGGCCTTAATATCCGGCTCGCCCCCGATGAAATTGGTAAACAGTTCCATGGCAGGCTTTTTAGTCCCTGGAGCCAAGGGTTAGGAGGAGGAGCCATCATGGTGAATGCCATGGCCGTCATTGGACAC
>CAZNDI010000034.1:0-10138 GCA_964571805.1 uncultured Candidatus Peribacteria bacterium | reverse complement strand
AAGAGTTTTTAGCTGAATGCCAATGAAGATCAAATAAAGGGCCAAAACACCCGAAAGGACAATACCGATGGTGATGTTATATTTATCAGCGAATTCATCATTATTTTTAATTTCTAACCTCTCATTAAATTTAGTGTTCCAATAGATCCCATAACCCAAAAGCAATAGCATCCCTATTCCGATACATAACGCTCGAGCAAAGAAATCTTCGCTAAAAAAACTCACAAATATGTCCGATAACTTCTGCATGAGGCCAGAAAAAATTTCACTGAATTGACTGTCTGCAGAGGATAAAAGAGGGATGATGATGATCGTAGAAAGAGCCAGCAACAGGACTACTCCCAAAATAATTTGAAGCCAGAGATTATTTTTGGAAGGGGTCAAATCAGCAGATTCAGGCGGCGTTTTTTTGAAGGAGAATAATTTTAAAGCATCAAAAACAGAGCCAATATATCCTAAGCCTGCAGAAATAAATTCTACAAAGATCAACTTGCTCCATAAGGCAGACCGCACTTCTTTGTGGACTTCGTGGGTGGTGAAGATGAAGAAGATTAAAGGAAGGAAAAATACGCTGATATTTTTGGTGAAGCTGTTGGTATAAATTCCCAGGCTCAAGACAATCAAGCTCAAAGGAAGCAGCCACAATAAGCTCTTTTTGGTGAGGGATTTTCTTTTTATATAGACGAAGAAAGCTATGAATAAAAAGCCATAAATCACACTATTGAGGCCCAGGGCATTGGTTCCATAGCCCCAAAAATTCCAAAGGAAGAGGCCACCAAAGAGACTTATGCCTAAGGCAAATAAAATACTTTGAGTCTTTTCTTTAGAGTTGGATAATAAGGCCATGATGTTGAGTTAAATGATAATTAGAGAAACGGGTTTTTAGAAGGGTTTAAAGCCTTTTCCCAAGCCATAAAACGGGAAAAAGTATTTTAAGACTGGCAAAGGCTGCGAATTTCTGGCAAAATGCCTGAGCAGTCCACCATACGCGGAGAGATACTCAAGTGGCTGAAGAGGCGGCTTTGCTAAAGCTGTAGTGGGGTTTAACCCCAGCGAGGGTTCGAATCCCTCTCTCTCCGCCAGAAATTTTCTTCGAAAACTATGTGTGAGTTTGGGTTTGAGTTTCCGCATACTGTTCATTGAATTACTATTTTGAAGAAAATTTTCCAGTTGATCCCACTGAAACAGTAACAGAAACAAGCTTCGTTGGACGGTGAAATGGCTGTTCTTAATTTTTATACTCTATAATATCGCCAGGTTGACATTCCAAAGCGTTGCAAATCCCTTCCAAGGTGGATAATCGGATCGCTTTGGCTTTTCCGTTTTTCAATATGGAAATATTGGCCATGGTGATGCCCACTTTCTCGGCCAGCTCAGTGACGCTCATTTTTCTTTTGGCCAGCATGACGTCGATGTTGATGATGATTGCCATAGGGTCAAACAGTTAGGTCGTTTTCGTTCTTTAGTTCAACGGCACTTTGTAAAAGTCTTTCAAACACCGCCGTTGCGGTGGCGATGACTGTAGAGAGAAAAATCATCACCAGGCCAATGACAAAACCTTTCGCAATGCCTTCTTCCACCCTGAACTGCACCACGAAAAAGTAGACTTCCGCTACAGTAATAAAAGCCACAATCATTATGGCACAGTGTTTTATAATGCGTAATGTTTTCACGGAGTCGAGGGTGAATACTTTATTTTCCGTGATGTATTTGAGCAAGGTAAAGGCTTGATACAAAGCCACAAAAAACGGAATGCACGCGACATAAACATAATTCTGAAACAGGTCGGTGAAATAGATTTGAAAGAGTGTGGCATGCGCCTCCACTCCATCCAAGCGGGGTTGCCACAGTATGAGAGCCAGCGCGCCGATGCCGATGAGTACAATGGCTACTTGAAGAAATAGTGTTGATCCCCGTTTCATAAAATAGTTCATTAAATTTTACAACCACGCAAAAACTTAATGGAATATTTATCGATTGTCAATATATTATTATTGTTAATTTGATTTTAAGGTTAAAAGTGATTCCATGTCAAAAGCCAGGAAAGAAAAAAAACATTGACCAGCTCTAGTCAGTTGAACTCTAACACTGATCGAAAAACCCCTTGCGGTCCCTGCCGCAGAGAAATTTACGATTATGAGATCAAAAACGTGAAAAATAGGCTTTTTATATTATTTTTTCACGATTATGTTTACAAAAACGTGAAAATTTGCTAAGATAAGACTATGTCAAAAATACTCAATTTTTACCATCAGATCAATTTTCTTCGTGAAAGGTACTATTCAGCATCCATAGGAAAGGATTCACTCCTGGCCCTTATTGCTGAAGCCGAAGTTGGCGAACAAGTCTACAACTCCAACGCGATTGAAAACAGCACTCTGAGCCTGGAGGAAACGGAAAAAATACTGCTCCAGATCGATTTGGATCGCTTTATCACGGAGCGAGAGCTTTTTGAGGCCAAGAATCTTGCCCGAGTTGTTTCATACATTGATAAAAAATCCAAAGAACAAGAGCTGACTCTAGATGTCATTTTATCCCTACACAAAATGCTTCTCGCCAATATTCAAGACAATATTGCTGGAAGATTTCGTATGGATAACGAATATGTTCGAGTGGGGAGTCATATTGCTCCAGCGCCTCAAGAAATTGTGGAGAGATTGGAAAAGATGTTAGCCGAATATCAGGCCAAAAGTCACGAAAATATCATCAAACGGATTGCAAAATTACATCATGATTTTGAGTACATTCACCCGTTTATGGATGGCAATGGTCGCATTGGCCGGGTCATTAATAATTTTTTGCTGATCCGGGAAGGCTTTGTCCCCATAAATATCAAATTTATTGATCGGCAAAATTATTATGAAGCCTTCAAGGAATTTCAAGAGAGAGGAACGACTAAGCTCATGGAAGAAATTGTAGGGAAAGCTTTGACTAATAGTTATCACAAAAGATTGGCTTACCTGGAAGGGAAAAAGATTATCACATTGGCTGATTATGCAAAAATAAACAAATTATCCCATTCAAATTTGATCAATAAAGCCGGCCGACAAACGATTGAAGCTTTTTTGGAAAAGAATGTTTGGAAAATCGGAGCATAAAATAGCCTAATTGATCATCCTTTGAACCTCTACCTCGCCCGACACGGACAAGACGAAGACAATGCCAACGGAATCCTCAATGGACACCGGGACACCCCTTTGACGAATATGGGTATTGAACAATCAGAAAAACTCGCCGAGTCTTTGAGGGATTCAGGCCTAAAAATAGATAAAATTTACACCTCCCCCCTCAAACGAGCCATTCAAACCGCAGAGATTTTAAGCCACATCCTCCACACCGAAAAACCAACGCCCCTCCCGGAACTGATCGAACGGGATTTTGGTGTGATGACAGGAAAGAAAGTCTCCGAAATCGAAAAATACTGTAAGAAAAACATCCTCAAAACCCAGCACACCACTTATTTTTTATCCCCCAAAAATGCAGAAACCTTTCCCGAACTCTTTGAAAGAGCCAAGCAAGTCTTAAAACTTCTTGAAAATGAATCTTCTGAGGCCAATATCTTGTTGGTCACTCATGGTGATTTGGGTAAAATGGTTTACGCAGCTTTCTATGAGATAAAATGGCAAGATGTTCTACTTGATGTTCATTTTAAAAATGCTGACTCTTTGCTGCTTTGTAAAAAATGGGATCATCAAAAGCAAATCGTTGCTGTGCCGATATTTAAGCAGCCTTAGCAATGGCTTCAGTGGGAACGGGGGCTGTTTCGGCAACAACATTTTCAACGACTACGGGCGGAGTAGGGGCGGGGGCGGCCGCTGGTGTGTAATCACTGCTGTTTGCTGCACTTTGTCCATAATAATCGCTGTTAGCGGCTTTATAGCTTCCATCATTGTAAATAGAAGGCTGACGCGGTCCGATATAAGGAGAGATATCTCCCAAAACAGGGGCTAAGATTGTTGTGGATAACCCTTGAAGCATTCTACTAAAAAAATTTCCCGCCGAAGGACTCCAGATTCCTACGAATTTTGTAGTAGCAGTTATGCCTGTATTTAAAACAGCCGAAACGGCCCGCCTCACGTGGCGAAACGGATTCCAAACACTTTCTGCTTCCCAGGGATTCAATTTATACCCTTGATCAAAGCGCAATAGGCCCTTGTCTTTGTCAAAAAGTCCATCTATGGCTGCACGGACACTTTCAACCACCCATCCCGCTAGGCCTGGTGAAGCTTCCGGGATTTCTTGCCATCCAAAGCCTTGTTTTATCCCTCTAGAAAAGGCATCATAAAGCATTCCACCCCCATTTTCTAGGCCCCTCAAGCGTTCTTCAAAGAATCCAGCCATTTGACGTTTTTAAATTTATGGGGGGTAAATTTAGCATATTATTTATTTTATGTCAACATATTTCAACCTTTATTTAAGCCAATTTAATTTTTCATTGACTTACTAATTACATCGTAATACGATATACATCGTAACCCAATGTATTATGTCTTTTCCAACCGAACTCCTCAAAGGAACGCTTAAACCTCTTATTCTAGCTCTCCTAAAAGAGACCGATAAATATGGCTATCAGATAATCAAAGACCTCAAAGAGCAGAGTGAGGCTTTGTTTGAAATTGGGGAGGGGAGTATTTATCCGGCCCTTCATGCCCTGGAGAAAAAAGGACTTCTTAAAAGTTATTGGAAAAAACAGTCCGAAGGCCCAGATCGAAAATATTATCAAATCACCCAAAAAGGGAGCAAAGAACTAGTTACGGCCAAAAAAGATTGGCGGGCTTTTTCCGGCGCGATCCAAAAAATTTATGGCCTCCGCATCTCATAAAAAAATCCGCCAGATCCTCAAAGAAGCTGACCTTCCCAAAGCGCTTTCCGAAGACCTCAAAAAAGAATTGGAGTCTCACTTTTACGAAAAAGAACATGATCTCCGTTTTTCTGGTCTCAGAAATGAATCCCTTGAAAAAAAGCTTTCGGAAGATTTTGGAAATGAATCCCTGGTAGCGAAGCATCTTAATTTTGTTCATAAAAAATCATTTTATTCTTTTGTTAAATCGCTCATGAAAAAAACCACTTGGCTTATTGTTCTGTTGATTGCAAGTAATATGATTTGGATTATTATTGCTCTTTATCAAAATGATCAGATCCAGAAAAGAAGTGTAGATGTTTATAGTTTATCGGGCAGTAATGAAAATTGGAAAGTTGATAATTACCAAATTCTTTTTAATAAAGATTATATACGCAGAAAAGCTGCCATTTTAACTTACCTTGGAAATTCTGATGAACTTAGGAAAGTACAATCTTTTTCGGTTGATTTTTATGAAGAAGATCCCAATTATGGCTCATTAACTGGGAAGGAAATGGCGAATACCTTAACTTATGCTGCTGATGGATCAAGTTTAGCTCCATTTGATATGATTGAAAACGTCAAAATAGGAACAGGCTCTACCGGTGGAGCTTATACTTACAATGAAACTTTGAAAACAAAACAACATTATGAAAATTCTTATGTGAAAATAAAATGGAAAGACCTTCAGGGAAAATCACATGAAGATAGGGTCGATTTAAATATTGTTGATCATATTAATTCACAGGACTTAATGAATTAATTTTCTAAAAACTTATGATATCCTATTTTTATCACTAACATGTCTTATGAAAATCCTTCGCCTTCTGCCAATCATCACCCTCTTTTTGATAGGCTTCTCTCATTCCACTCAGGCTCAATTCACGGACATCCAAAAGGATTCTTTGGATTATCTTTATAAACATCACTATATCGATGGCTATCCTGATGGAAGTTTTGGACCAAAAAAACAAATCAACCGAGCTGAATTTGTAACATTAATTTTGAGAGCTCAAAATGTTCCCCTTATTCCAAATCTTGATTGTTTCGCAGACATTAAATCTGAACTTTGGTATCACGACTATGTCTGTACAGCTAAAGAACTTGGCTATGTTAAAGGCTACGACGGAAATTTATTTAAACCTGAACAGTCCATCACCAAAGTCGAAGCACTAAAGATTATGTCCGAAGTGCAACATTGGGCACCTTTCAATGGTCCTGATATTAAAGTTGGTTTTAAGGATATTAAAAAAGGAGAATGGTATTACGATTATGTTAAAGTGGCAGAATATAATCACTATATTGACACGGTTTCCTATTTTAAGCCTGCTGAATTTATTACGCGTGAGGACGTGTCTGAAATCCTATTCCGCACCATTGTTGATGAAAAAATGTACTTTGAACTTAATGAACATGATTTAGGCTTAATCGTTAGAGACTTTTTTAAGATGGAAGTTCTCGCTGCCGGAAAGACTTACAATGATTTTTTAGCTTATCAGGAGAAATATCCCGATGAGGCCCCAGTTTTTCTTAAATCTCCTGATGGATATACCTATGCCATAATGCACTTATATAGTGCCGATGGTTTTGAATCTGATGATTATTTTCATTCGAATCCAATTGTTTTAGCGAAATTTGATGCATCAAACCAAAAAGTTACGTTTGATTGGGATAATAATCACGCTTTGCCTGCCAGTGGGCCATGGTCTCAGTTAACCTTAGAAGAAGCTAGCCAAAACAAAATGGTTGTGAGTGTGGTAGATGTATATAGAGGTGATCCAAATACGGATAATACTTTCAAACAACCGGATGAAGAATATATTCTCAAAGAATTAAGAAATTAAATATTCACCTTGCCCCTTTCAACTTCCGAATTAATACCCCTTTATCATTTTCTGATCTTGGGGTATTTATAAAGTATGAAGAAAAAAACTCCCTCCACAAAAACCGTGGCAACTCAGTTAGGTTCCGTTTTGGCCCATCTTCAGGATGGGGTCGACCAGGTCGTGGCTTTAGGTTTTAAGACGCTCAAGAATGCAGGAAATACAAAGGTTAAAAAAGACGATTCCCCTCTTAAAAAGACGCTCTCAAAAACGGCCGATTTTTTAGGAGAAGCCGGGAGTTCATTTTATGAAAAGTATGAGGAGATTAAGGAGAAGAGGAAGAAGAAATAATTAAATGGAACGCAGTAAGTAGTACGTATTATGTAGTACGCAGTATGTAGTGTGCATACACATAATTCTTAATGCGTACTACTACTTATTATATTCCTCCAACGCCAACTTCAACAACTCCACCGACCGAATCAAATCTTCTTTCTTCAATACATAAGCGATCCTCACCTGCTTTTTCCCTTTCACCGGATCCGCATAAAAGCCGCTCGCTGGAGCCACCATCACCGTTTGATTATTATTCTCAAAACGTTCCAAAAGCCACTGGGCAAAATGGTCGGCATCCTCCACAGGAAGCTCAGCAATACAATAAAAAGCACCCTTGGGCGCACTCACCTTAATACCCTCAATCTTATTCAACTCCGCCATCAACGTGTCTCGCCGTCCCACATACTCGACAATCACCTCCTCAAAATAGCTCTGAGGCGTCTCCAAAGCAGCCTCACTCGCAATTTGAGCATAAGTAGGAGGACTCAAGCGGGATTGGGCATACTTCAAAATTGTGGCCATAAAACCCACATTCCGAGACACCACACAGCCAATCCTCGCCCCACACATACTATAACGTTTCGAAACTGAATCGATCATGATGGCATTTTGTTCTAAGCCATACTCAGACATCACCGAATGAAAATCCAAACCATCATAAACAAATTCCCGGTACACCTCATCTGCAATTAAAAACAAATCGTGCTTAAGGACCAGAGCTTTCAATTCCTCAATCTCCGCTCTTGTATAAACATAACCCGTCGGATTGCCAGGATTGCAAATCAAAATAGCCTTGGTTTTAGGGGTAATCAAGGCTTCAAAATCCGATATTTTTGGTAAAGCAAAGCCATCTTCAATCGAACACGTCACAGGCACCACGCTTACATTATTGGCAATGGTGAAGCTATTATAATTGGCATAAAAAGGCTCAGGAATGATGATTTCATCGCCCGCGTCCGCAATCGCCCCGATCGTAAAAAACAAAGCTTCCGATCCTCCTGTCGTGATGATGATTTCATTCGGATTGACGTCAATTTTATTTTTTCGATAATAATCAGCCAGTTTAGTCCGATACTCCTCAGACCCTTCGGAACGAGAATAAGCCAAGACATCGATATTATTGTGCTTGACCGCATCCAAAGCCACTTGAGGCGTCTTGATATCCGGCTGGCCGATATTCAAGTGAAACACTTCAATGCCCCTTTTTTTAGCCGCTTCGGCATAAGGAACTAATTTTCGAATGGGGGAAGGGGGCATGTTGGTGCCGCGATGAGAGATGTGAGGCATGGCTGTTTTTAAATATTAAATTCAATCTGATTCTATCACACGTTTTTAACGGTCCCTAATTTTCACTCTTTACTGACAACGCGTAAAAACTTTGATACTATTTCTTTAGTTTAATAAACAAATTATGAAGCAAAAAACCAATAGCCAAAAAGAATTGAATGACAGGGCGGGCCTATTTATTCCTGCTGGGCTTTTTATGGGTATGGGGGTAGGGTTTTTTACAGATCAATTGGTGGGAGGAATGTTTGTTGGCCTCGGGGCAGGCTTTTTACTCATGGGGCTGGTAAAAATAATAAAATTTTGATTCACTAAAATATTCTTATGACCAAAACAATTGGCTACGTCGTCATGTGGGTGGTGATTCTTGGGCTCGTCATTGGAGGGGCAACTTATCTTGTCACAGCAGGAAACAAGCCCAGTGAACTCGACACGTTCGCCGCCTGCCTCGAAGAAAAAGGTACAAAATTTTATGGCGCCTTCTGGTGTCCTCACTGCCAAGACCAAAAAAAGTTATTTGGCAAAGCAGCTAAAAAACTCCCCTATGTCGAATGTTCCACGCCCGATGGCAATGATGTTCAGGAGGTTTGTAAGACTGCCGGAATAGAAAAATATCCCACATGGGTTTTCCCCAACGGTAGCAAAATTGAAGGAGAGCAAACCTTGGAACAATTGGCCGAAAAAACCGGTTGTGTGCTTCCAATCCCCACGGGACAATAATCTTAATTTTTTCTAAAATATCCTTATGGTCGAGCATGTCTTACCCCTGATCTTATTCTTATTTTTTGGTGTAAGGTCCCCAATTGAGTCAAATATGGCCGATCAGAATTTTGAAAGCAAGGTGATAGAAGAAGCGGTGCCACAGGCAAATGCGGGAATGGATGAATTTGTCAGTTGTTTGCAGCAAAAAAATGTCACGTTTTACGGCGCTTTCTGGTGCCCTCATTGCCGCGCCCAAAAAGCATTATTCGGTGACGCTGCTGAGGCGTTGCCTTATGTCGAATGCTCCACTCCCGACGGAAATGATCAGCTAGAGACTTGTAAAAAAGAAGCTATCTCCACGTATCCTACCTGGAAGTTTGCCGATGGTGAATTTCATAAAGGAGAGCTCACGTTGGCAGAATTGTCTAAAAAAACAGGCTGTTTACTGCCTAATGAGGACAAATAGCGGGTCAAGCCTCTTGATTCAAGTCCTCATTTTTCAATTTATAATAATTACCTATGGTTCTCATTTTCAATAAAATACTCGCCGTTCTAACCGTGAGTAGCCATGTCCTTCTCGTTTTAGGCTTTGTATATTATTTTGTCGTTCGAAAGGAAAAAGAGAATAAAGTCATCACTTTTTTGGGCGAGCATGGCATACAGTTTGCTTTCTTTTTTGCGTTGATTGCCATGTGCTCCAGTCTGTTTTATTCCGATGTCATCGGTTATGAGCCCTGCATGCTGTGTTGGTATCAGCGTATTTTTATGTACCCCTTGGTCTTTATTTTCGGCCTGGCCTGGTTTAAAAAAGATTCCAAAATTCTCCCTTACACCACATTGTTAGCCAGTTTGGGCTTAATTATTTCTCTCTATCACAATTATATTTATTTTGGAGGCACCGGATTTTTTAGCTGTGATGCCTCAGGCCTTGGCGTCTCGTGCCTCAGACAGTACGTCTTTGAGTTTGATTACGTCACCATCCCCTCCATGGCCCTCACAAGCTTTATCCTAATTTTAGTCTTTTCTAAGCTCCATCAAATTTATAGCTCAAAAAATAAGTAGTAGATAGGAGACCTCCCCTCCACCTCGGCGGACAAGCAGCCCCTCCCAAGGAGGGGAGCCCATCGCAAATCTCCCCTAACCCCTCTTTATC
>CAZNDI010000033.1:0-10328 GCA_964571805.1 uncultured Candidatus Peribacteria bacterium | reverse complement strand
CGGTCCTAAGGTAGCGAAATTCCTTGTCGGGTAAGTTCCGACCCGCACGAATGGCATAACGGTCTGAAGACTGTCTCAACACTAGACCCGGTGAAATTGCAAAAACGGTAAAAATGCCGTTTAACTGCGGAAAGACGAAAAGACCCTATGAAGCTTTACTATAGTTTGACATTGAATCGGGATCTATTTTGTGTAGGATAGGTGGGAGACTTTGAAGCCTCGACGCTAGTTGAGGTGGAGTCAACCTTGAAATACCACCCTGAATATATTTTGATTCTAACTTTCTCCGTGATCCGGAGTGAGAACAGTGTTTGATGGGTAGTTTAACTGGGGCGGTTGCCTCCTAAAATGTAACGGAGGCGCGCAATGGTCCGCTAGGCCCGGATGGAAATCGGGTTGATAGTGTATTCGCATAAGCGGGCTTGACTGTGAGGGCAACAACCCGAGCAGGTGCGAAAGCAGGTGAAAGTGATCCGGCACCTTGTACTAGAATTTATTCCAGTACGACCACGTGGGTGGGGTGTCGCTCAACGGATAAAAGTTACTCTAGGGATAACAGGCTTATAGTGCCCAAGCGCCCATAGCGACGGCACTGTTTGGCACCTCGATGTCGGCTCATCGCATCCTGGGGGTGGAGAAGCTCCCAAGGGTATGGCTGTTCGCCATTTAAAGCGGTACGCGAGCTGGGTTCAGAACGTCGTGAGACAGTTTGGCCTCTATCTTCCGTAGTCGTAGGAAAATTGTGAGACTCTGCTCCTAGTACGAGAGGACCGGAGTGGACGAACCTCTGGTGTACCTGTTGTCGTGTCAACGGCATTGCAGGGTAGCTACGTTCGGTTGTGATAACCGCTGAAAGCATCTAAGCGGGAAGCCATTCTCAAGATTATTTTCCCCATTAGGCCCGAGGGAGACTACCTCGTTGATAGGCATCAAGTGTAAGCACAGCAATGTGTTCAGCTGAGATGTACTAATCGGCCAACAGACTTTTTACTAAATTTAATGTATCTTTCCGTCAGCTATTCTTTTTTAAAGGATGTCAGGCGGAAGGTGAACGATCGACTAGTAATTTATACTAATAGCTGGTGACTCAAAGCGTTAAGCTTGAGTCCATGATTACAATAATGAAAAGATTAGAGAGAAATGAGGGCATTGTCTTGGTGTTTTTAGAGGCGGGGGTACACCTGTTCCCATCCCGAACACAGCAGTTAAGCCCGCCATCGCCGATGGTACTTGGACCTTAGTCCTGGGAGAGTAGGACGACGCCAAGACAATACCCTCATTTCAAAATAAGAAGGCAATAGCTATAAACGCTCTTGTCTTTTTTTTGTTCTCAAAAATCCTTTTGAAGGCTCATTTAAAACAAAAAACCCTCCACTCATTTCTGAGTAAAGGGTTTTGACATAAAAATTTGGATTAATTAAGTACGAATTTCTTCTCTTTTAAGCTCTAGATGTTTTAAGTCCAGATGTTTTTTGACATAAAAGAAGGTGACGACAGCCGTTATTAAGAGGGCCGCGATTAAGAGGATAAAATTGCGTTCCATAGAAAAAATGTACAAATAATGGGAAATGCTGACAATGACGACGCGTCCATAGTAGCTGGCCAGTTTGAAAACGGTCTCATAAATCGTTTCGGCAAACAGACTGCCTACGCTTACTAGGCTGGCGGTCGAGGCTAAGACGGTGTGGGCGAGAAGTGAGTAAAGAATTTTAAAGGGTAAAATAGTCATCAATTCTGAAAACGTATGAACCGCATGCAGAAGGGTGAAAGAAATCTCGCTGTAAGTGAAGCCTAGCCCAATCAAAATAAAGCTGGTGATTCTGAGTTCCTTGACGTTATGTTGAATGAGGTCATGGAGGAATTTTATTTTCTTCTCAAGAATAAGGACTCCTAATTCAATGGTGATGAAGGCTAGGATGACAAGGTAGTATTTTAGGTGTCCCCCCATGTATTCGACCATAATGAAGGGGATGGATAGCATCATTCCAAAAAGAAATAAGCTCACCATGGACCTAAAATTGACTTTTTTGACATGACTGGTCGTCACCAAGGCTAGAGTGACTATACCTGTAAAGAAGAGAAATAATAGCGTTTGAATCATTTATTTTTATTTTTTTGAAGGTCGCGTGAAAGTTTTTTAGTTATGAAATAAATTAAAATTCCCATGGCAAGAGAGGGTAGGAGGCAGACAATGAATTGTTTTTTAACGATTTTGTTTGTGCCAGTCTTTTTCCTGATCTTGCTTTTATTATATTAACATAATTATTTAATTATGTCAAAGTCACGGGAACAGAATTCATTCTAAATTCAACTGTAAATCATTTCTAAAAACCCCTTGTCCCGGTATATTTCTAAATACATTATCCTTTAATTTCCCCGATATATGTATGCTCTCAATCGCGCTCAAATCATTGGCCATTTAACGGAAGATCCTCAGGTTAGACAAACCCCCACGGGCCAGTCGGTGGGTGATTTAAATGTCATGACCAAACAACTTATCAAAACAGCAACCGGAACTCAGATGACTACGGCTTATCACAATGTGGTAGTCTGGCGAGGGTTGGCCGACATTGCGGGTCGATTTTTAAAGAAGGGGAGTCAGATCTTTATTTCAGGCCGGATCCAAACGGATGAATGGGAGGATCAGACTTCGGGTCAAAAGCGCTATAAGACACGTGTCACGGCCGATGAATTGATTTTATTGGATGCTAAAACACCCCTTTCTCCTATTGCGGCTGAGTCTATGGTGGCGGGAGGTTTGAATCAAGCTGAATTGATCGGTAATTTGACCAAAGATCCTGAGCTTCGTCAGACGCCCAATGGTAATTCTGTGGTTTCTTTTGGGGTGGCTACTAATTTTACGTGGAAAGACAGAGATGGTCAGAATCAGGAAAAAACTGAGTTTCACAATGTGGTGGCATGGGATGAGGTGGCTCAGGCGATTGCTCAAAATTTTAAAAAAGGCCGAAAAGTTTATATCCAAGGTCGTCTTCAGACCCGTTCTTGGGAAACGCCCGATGGTTCCAAGCGCTATACGACTGAAATCATCACCGAAAAAGCTCTGGCTTTAGGGGTTCCTAATCCCGAAATCGGCATGCCTGCCATGAGCACTGAAACCCAGGTGACTTTCTCTCAGCCCCAAATGAAACAAGACCGCATGGTCCCCGAAAATCCCACTTCGGTTCCTGCCGTGAATTATCAAAGTGAGGTACGACCCGAGGATTTGCCTTTTTAGGGACCTCTCCCAACCTCTTATCGGGGGGTGCAAAATTAGTAATTATATCATTCAACTACATTTTGCCCTCCTCCTTGGGAGGAGCTGGAGGAGGTCACTTTTTTTGCTGGAGCATTTCTGTGGAGTGGTCCAGCAATTTATTCTTTTTTTCTCATTTAATACTTCCTAGTTCTGCTAATAATATTTTTTAAAGCTCTCATTAAAATGGGTTTACATTTAGAGGCTTCTATTTTAAGTTGGCCTAAGAATAGTTCACGTTCACCTTGACCTAACTTATTTGTATGACTACTCAATGTCATACAGATCCCATCGGCCATTGATTCTCGTTCTGGTAATTGCGGAAGTATAGAAAGAGCTTTAGTTGGGTCGTTTTTTAATATCCCACTAAAAGGTCTGACAATGAATTTCCCATCTCCTAGAGACATTGCCTGCTCCCAAAATTCAGTAGGTTGGGGCACATGTAAATCTAACAAGGCTCCTAACATTGTGTTTTGTACTGCAGGCTGTTGGTCGGGGCGATTTGGGTAATCTTGAGCAGCTGAGACTAGGAGTGGAGCAGCTTCTTCAAGTTTTAGCTCACAGACAAGAGACAGCAAGCTTCTTGTATAGTCTACTGTGGCCTTTTGGTCTCTGCAAAACTCTTCTGCCAAAATAAGGCAGGCGGTTCTAAGATTAATCCTAGCCTGATCATTTAATTTATTTTGTGTTCCTCCCATTGATTGAAGAGGTTGGTAATCCCTTTCATCTTCACTTTCCATCTCCCTTTGTATAGCTTGACGTACCCAAGACAACATTTCTTCCGGGGTAAAGTTATCGAGTTGATCGATAGTTTTTTGAAAAATATCAGTTGTCATTTCAAAATTAGTGTTAAGCGAATTAAGAATTTATTATTACATATATAGTAGAAAAAGCAAGTATTTAATGGTCGGAGTGTTTGCAGAAAAAATCTCTCTATTTTTATATAATTCAACCCTTCCTGTATCTATATTCTTATTATTTGACCGGAGCGGAGAAATCTCTTTTTTACGAGTGCTGGAGCACTTCTGAGGAGTGGTCCAGCATTTTTTCCTTGTCTTGGGAGGATTAGTTATAAAGAATCTATTTTCTTTATCCATTGAGTTTTTTACTCAATTTAAAGCAGCGTGTCTTAGCTCAGATGAAATAAAGAGGCGCTATAGTATAGAAGATGATTCCAAATCTTTTGCCTTATTTGAAATTTTAGATCCATCCAGTCCATGGTCTTTCGTTTTAACTAAAAATAAAATCACTACTTTTCTAAAATTTTTTACTTCGACTTCGAGTAATATGGATAGCTGGTTTAAACTATAGGTCCTTTTGCACTTTAGCTCTAATTTCTTCTAACTCTCCACCTCAGGAGTAGGAAAGCCCTCCCAGTCTAATTTCTAGACTTCATGTCCTTTTTCACGTATAATTTATACGTATGAAACTAACTTATATTCTATACGTATGAAACACCCTCTCACCACCACTCTCAGTGACATGGCGTATCAATTTCTTGTTTCCCAAGCAAAAGAGGAAAAAGTGAATAAGAATGCAATTTTGGAGAAGGCTTTGAAACTTTATAAAAAAATGGAATTAAAAAGACAAGTGGAGGAGGGGCTTAAGGAGAGGCAAGATGAATATCGCCAGATTGCCAGTGAGTTTGCTGAAGCTCAATTTAACGCGCTTTTAAAGGATGAGTGAGAATCTAAAAAAATATGATGTTGCTTTGGTTGATTTTAACCCCCGTAAAGGTCATGCCCAATCGGGAGTCCGGCCAGCCGTGCTTATACAAAGTAATCTTTTTAACAAAAATTCTTCTACTTTGATTTTTGTTCCTTTGACAAGTGCTAAAAAAGAATTGTTTCCTAGTGAATTTTGGATCCAGGCCACAAAAATAAATGGCCTTAAACATTCATCTCGTTTTTTAGGGAGTCAGCTGATGACGGTAGATAAAAGTTGGGTACTTAAGAAAATGGGCTATTTGGAGGAAGGATATCATTCTTTAATTCAACAGGCTTTGGCTCTTTCATTGGATTGGGAGGATGATTTTTAAGATAGATTCTTTTTACTCAACTCAATCCACCTCTCCAACCCCATCGTCTTCGGACTCTCCACCTCTTTCGTAGGGAAGTGCTCCCAGTGATAGTTCACCGTCTCCCAGAAGTTTTTTGGCAGGACTAAATCGTTCTGAGTGATTTTCATGATGCAACTCATCACTTTCGGCTCCGGATAAACCGAAGTCGGCGGAACATCAGCGACAATTTCGATGTCGCCATAGGCTTGGGCCTGTAAGCTCACCCGATAGCATCTAGGCGGTTGACCCATAAGGGTGGTCGCATATTGCTTATCCGTAATAAAAACCATGCCATAGGGTCTGTGGTCGACTTCAGACATGAATTTTCGGTAAAGACGACCTGAAAGATGAAAGGGGATGTTGCCGACGAATAAATAATCTTCCTCGGGGGGGTCATACTCTAGAATATCGCCTTGGGTAAGTTTTATATTGGAATGATGAACAAATTTTTTGTTCAATATTTTAAAGAGTTCTTCATCAAATTCCACCACCTCAATATCCTCAAATTCTTCCACCAATTTTTCCGTGATATACCCCAGCCCTCCCCCAATTTCAACGATTTTAGTGCCCGGTTTGTATACTTCCTTCACAGATTGAACAAATTTTTTGATCAACTCGTCATCCGTCGTGAACACCTGGCCATAATATTTACGAGGAATTAAGGCATTTTCATCCAATTCTGCCTGACATTTTTGTTGTTCATAGTTCATAGTGGCTTTATTATAGTTCCTAATAACTTCAATGGCCATTAGACTAATTCCCAATGGCCAATGAGCTGTAAAATTACAGCATCTTTTTTATGTTCCCGCCGATTCCAGGCAACTAGGGGTCCGGGGAGAAACGGCGGGTATTGAGATGGGAAAAGGTATAAAGCTGCGACCGCTTCGTGTTCTCCCCGGTGGTTTTGGTTACTTTTGCCATCAAAAGTGACAGATCACTGGGAGAAAAAACAAAACACAATCGGCGATAGCCGGGAAGGAGTGGAGGGTGTGATTGTCCTTCCATCCATTTCTATTTGAGGGGTCTAGGTGGAGAGTCGTATCAAAATGACGAAAGGTTAGTTTGAGGGAGTCAGGGATAGCTAAATTGGGAAATTGTGCTTTGAATTGTTATAATAACTTTGATGAAAAAACTCCTCTACACTCTCTTCGCCCTCCTCCTCCTCGCCCCAGTCACGGGCGAATTGTGGCGTATCCCCATCATGGGCCAGGAGCTTCTCCCATCCGATCTCATTATTCCGCCCCTTTTCCTGTGTTGGCTTTTGGACAAGCTAAAATATGATCGGAAAGTCAGATTGGGAAAAATTGGAAAAGCGATTGTCTTATTTTTGTTTGTCATTGTCATTGTTAATTTTTTCAATCTGCTTCGCTTTGATTTTGACCAAATGGTGGTGGGTTTCATCTACTTGGGGCGTTTTGGCATGTACATACTCATCAGCCTGATGGCCCTTGATTTATTGCAGCGAGATCAAACGGGGAAATTTAAAAAACTCCTTTTGATCTCTGCGTTTCTCAGTTTGTTTCTCATTACAATTTTAGGTTTCCTTCAGCTCAAATTCTTCCCCAGTTTTTTGGAGTTGAACATGCAAGACAAGGGTTGGGATCCTCATGTGGGGCGATTGCTTTCCACATGGTTTGACCCTAATTTTGTGGGGGGATTTTTAGCATTCATGCTTCCCATTTCTCTCTCGTTGGCACTTTATGCCTACCGTAATAAAAAATGGGCTTGGGCGGTTTTAGGGGGAGTTTTGTCCCTTTTGGGCTTGATGGCTTTGTATTGGACCTATTCTCGGAGCGGTTATTTGGCTTTGATTGTGGGGTTGGGGCTCTTCACTTTTTTTAAATCACGTCGCCTTCTTGTGCTTTTTGTGATTTTTCTCGTTTTGGGGTTCAGTTTTTCGACTCGAGTTCAACAACGGACCGTTGATGCCTGGGAGAGTGCCAAATCACTGGTCGGAGTCGAAGCTCAAAAGCCCTTAGATCCCACGTCTCAATTTCGAGTAGACTCCTGGCAATTTGCAGGGCAAATCATTAAAGATTATCCTCTTTTGGGTGCGGGTTATGGCCGTTATGCCCATGAGTTTTATGAGCGGGGAAGGGGACCGATGGCAGACCATTCTTCGGGAGGTTCTGATAGCAGCTTGCTGACCATTTGGGCCCAAACCGGTATTTTTGGGCTTTTGAGTTATTTATGGATCATTTTCGTCGCTTTTGCTGTTTCAATCAAACCGATTTGGAAAAAAGAGGGTTTCGACAGTTATCTTCAATTGGGCTTGCTCTGTGGCCTAGCAGGTCTCATGGTCCACTCCTTTTTTGTCAATTCCCTCCTTTTTGCTTTGATGATGATTTATTTTTGGCTAGGATTGGCGTTGATGGACAGAAAATGAGGAGGAGAGGTGTGGAGGCAAAAATACTGGATTTTTTGGCTTATTTTTGCTATAATCAAGAGATTAATATTAAAAATACTCCTTCCCTTGCCACCGGATCCTCGCCCTTCACCGGAATCTCCACCTGCTGCCGAAATTCCTTCTTCTCAGCCTGAGGTAACCTCCTTGCTCGAGCTTCAGAAGAAAGTTTTGTGTTTAAAGGAAGACCTTAATCAGGATCAACAAGAGGTTTGTAAGCTTATTGATGTAGAACTTCCAGTCGCAGAGCAACAGGAGCGTTCTGAGGTGCTTAAAGGCTCTCTCATCAATGTTATTGAGAAGCTGATGCAAGCGGGGGTGCCGGTCGAGGGTCTCATTCAGAAGCCTCATATGCTCTCTCAGCTGGCCTGGGGCAGGGGTCTCCAGCTTGAGCCTCATGAGCAATCAGCCCTTAGAGTTTTGGATGGCTTACTTGAAGCTCCGGGGACGGTGCCCGCTTATTTTAGGAGCCCTGAAACATGGAAGGAGATGATTGGGAGCGCGGGGGATATTTTTAAGGGGCCTAAGGATTTTTTTAAACAGTGTTATGCCGAAAATCGTGGACTAACTTTGGGGGTGAGTGCGGCTGTCATTTTGGGGATGGGTGTTTTGGGGTACAAATTCTTCATGGCTTCGGATGAAAAACAGCCGGAAAAAGAGGGGATGAGCACAAAAGCAAAAGTGGGCTTGGGTTTGGCTGCAGTTTCTGCGATTGCCTATTATTTGGGGGGCGACAAGTTGAAAGAGTACGTTAAAGACAGTGTTAAAAACCAACCCATCAAAGCTTTTGGAGAAGGAGAAGGTTCCCGTCCTGTGGTTCTCGATAAGAAGGTCGACCTCAATCAACAGGCCTTAGAAAAGCCTGACGGGTCAAAAATAGTTTGCATTGGAGATTCGATGATGAAGGGTATGAGTGGACGAAGAGAGTGGACGAAAAATCCTGATTTTATTGGAGAAGTTGGAATGGCTTCCGGAAAAACTCTTGATCGCTTAAAAGAATCTGAATCCAGAAAAAAACTTGAAGGTAAAGAAGAGGCTTTGATTTATACTGGGGGAAATAATGTGGAAAAGGATCCTCCTAAAAAAATTGTAGCTGATATGATTGAAATGGCTCAAATTTCTCGAAAAGCGGGAATCAAAAACATCACTATTTGTACGCGTTTCCCAATAGACCCGCGTCGAAAGGAATTGCCAGATCCTCCTAGGCCTGACCCAAAAAATCCTAATAAGATGATTAAAGATACCAAGCGATTAGGGCCTGAAGGTTTTTCGGAAAGGCAAAGGGCTAATATGGCTTTGCGTGAAGAACTCATTCAAGCTTATCAGTTGAATATGTTTCCTCCGAATACTAAGCTGGTGGATTTATTCGGTTATTTTGCGAATGAAAATGGTGAAATGCGCCAGGAGTTCGTTAAGGGAGACTATCTGCATCCTTATGACGCCTATGTGCCTGCTTTAAATTATATGCGGGCTTAATCTCGCTTGTCATCTTCGGACTTGATCCGTAGATATTATCCCAGCTTCTTGATTCTCTCCATAGATCCCACTGTCTGCAAATATTCCGCTGTCGTTGGGCTAACTAGTCTTTGCCATTCCTGATTACTTTTTATTCTTTTTCGCACTTCCGTCGCGGAGATATCGAGTTCTTGTTTTACGGATTGAACTTTTGTTCCCGCTTTTTCAAAGAGTGTTTTAACGGGGCCCTCATTGCCTACAAAAACCATATCGAATGGGGGGATGAGCTTTTTGACGTGCTCTACCCACTTTTCTTCCGCATGAATATCCGGGATGAGAAAAATCTGGCATTTATCAAAGATTTTAGCCTCTTTAAGCGTTAATTCAATCATTTTTTCTCTTTCCTCGGTGGTGAAGGGGTTTTCTTCTGTGTGATGGTACTGCGAGCTTCCTATGCCGATATAAAGTCGTTCAACTTGCTCCAAGGCTTGCTTGATGGCCGAAAGGTGGCCCAAGTGAAAGGGTTGGAAGCGGCCGATGTAGAGTCCTTTATTCTGGTGTAGGGTTTTCATTTTTTATTTCTCCTTAATGATCAAAGGCAACGTCATGTTCTGAATTTCCACCACCTTCACCCCTGCAATCAGAGGGTCCCGGTTGGCTTGGATGGCTCGAGAGAGGTTTTCTAGTTTGGGAATAAAGAAGTCATAATAATATTTTAGCTTCTGATACGCCCCAATTTTTGCCTTAATTTCGCTTTGCCCCTGTTGTAAATCAATAAAGTCGGTGAGCTGTTCGTCCGCCTTGCCCCCGTTAAACGCCTCTAAGCTTCGGAAAAAATCTTCCTCTGTCACCCCAACGCTTTTTTCTTGGGCTTCAAAATTAGACGATAAAAAAGTAATTTGAGACTGAAGTTCAGCCGATCTTTGCGTGGCTGTCTTTTGTAAGGTTTGAAGTAAGCTCAAATAATTTTCCAAGCCGTCTGCCCGACTGATGGATTGATTTAGATAGGCAAAAATATCGACAGAAAGAGTGCTTTTTATTTTTGAAAGCAGTTCAGCATCTTTTTGAAGTGTAGAATGAATCAGCGCCGTCTTTTGGCCCAAATAATAACTGGTCACCAGACTTTTTTGAAGTGAGCTGTTGGCTATGTTTCTCCC
>CAZNDI010000032.1:0-10456 GCA_964571805.1 uncultured Candidatus Peribacteria bacterium | reverse complement strand
TGAGTTTCTACGTGAGCCTTCTTAGTTAATTCTTGATAGCGTTCAATCGCCACGCTAGAGTCGAGAGTAGGGGACGTGTTGGGCATGGCGAAAACGGTGGTCACTCCACCCTTCCGAGCCGCCAATGTGCCGGATTCAATCGTTTCTTTATCCGCTTGCTCCATATCTCGCAAATGAACGTGAAGGTCGATCACTCCAGGAATGATCACGAGATTTTTTGCATCAATGACCTCCATCCCATCTTCGACCTCAATTTTCCCAATCTTCTCAATCATTTCACCAACCACTAAAATATCGGTCACTTCATCCCGGTTGGATTCGGGATCAATCACGCGGCCATTTTGGATGAGGATGGGATTCATTGAGAGCTTTGTTTCTAGATTTTATTGAAACTATTTTACCATTATTTTAAATTTACCCCAACTTAAGTCTTTAGCAGGATTCACACCCTCCGTCATTTCGACCGGAGCAGAGCGCAGTAGGTTCCGATCATCCATTTGTTCTAAAGGAATAGATTTCTCCATAAGGTCGAAATGACAAATGTTTGTTAGAATTTTGTTTGCTCGTCCAAATGCCCCGGGTAAGGAGTAATTGTAATCAATTGGAGTAAATTATGTTGCGAGCTATAATGTAAAAGTAAAGCATAATCGTGCCTCATGATTCACATCCGCAATCTAGAAAAGTTTTTCGATCACCAAATCCTCTTCGACGAAGTCACGTTGACTATCAACTCAAAAGAAAAGATAGGTCTTGTTGGTCGGAATGGCTCCGGGAAGAGTACTTTTCTTAAAATCTTGTTGGGCGAGGATTCGGCGCAAAGTGGGGAAATTGAGATACCTCAAAACTTTAGAATTAAGGCCTTGGAACAAAACTTAAATTTCAGTAAAGCCACCATTTTAGAACAAGTGGCCAGTGCCTTGCCCCCTGGAGCTCATGATGAGCAATGGAAAGCAAAATCGATCTTGATGGGGCTTGGCTTTTTAGCCACCGATTTCACCCGACCCCCGACGGAATTTTCTAGTGGCTTTCAGATTCGTATTCGCTTAGCCGAAGCCCTCGTTTCTGAATCTGATCTCCTGCTTTTAGATGAGCCTACCAACTATTTAGACATCCTTTCCTTGCGATGGCTGGAGCGATTCTTAAAAAGTTGGAAAGGAAGCTTCATCTTGGTGACCCACGACCAGCATTTTATGGAAGAAGTCGTGACTCACAGTCTCATCATTCATCGAGGAAAGATGCGAAAAATGAAAGGGGGGCCGCAAAAGTTAATGGGGCAAATTGCCTTGGAAGAACGAGTTCAAGAAAAAACCCGTCAAAATCAAGTGAAGAAACAAGAAAAAACCGAAGAATTCATTCGTAATTTTCGTGCAGGGGCCCGTTCGGCAGGCTTGGTGCAGTCGCGCATCAAGAGCTTGGACAAACAAGAAATTGGGAAAAAACTGGCCAAACTTCCTCAAATTAAGTTTCATTTTCGAACTGAACCCTTCAAAGGCAGTACCATGCTCCAGGCCGAGGATTTGGAATTCGGATACACCCCCGAGGAGCTTTTGATTCAAAATTTCTCCCTCAACGTTTTACCAGGCGATCGCATTGGCATCGTGGGGCCTAATGGAAAGGGAAAATCCACCCTTCTCAAGCTTTTAGTGGGTCATTTAAAATTTAAGAACGGAAAGTTAATTCATCATTCCAAATTGCAAATAGGCTACTTTGGGGCCGACAGCAAACAGAGCCTTTCCCCCGAAAAAATGATTTTAGAGGAGCTTATCACCCTCCCTCAGGTGACAGAGCAGCAGGTGCGCTCGGTGTGTGCCGCCCTTTTATTTACGGGACAAAATGCCAAAAAGAAGATTTCTGCCCTTTCTGGAGGGGAGAAGAGTCGGGTTTGTTTAGGAAAAGTGTTGCTCTATAAAAATCAACTCCTGGCCCTCGATGAGCCCACCAACCATTTGGATATGGAATCTTGCCAAGCCTTGACGCAGAGTTTGAAGGAATTTAAAGGAGCGGTCATTTTTGTTACCCATGACGAAGCCATGCTCTCGCAAGTGGCCAATCGATTGATCATTTTTGAAGGCGGTAAGATTCGGGTGATCGAAAAAACCTACGATGAATTTTTAGCCGCGGGCGGATGGAACGATGATAAGGACGTGGTGTTGAAAAAAATAAAGGATCCTTCTAATCATAAGCAAAGTTATTTAGAGTCGAAACAAGCTAAAAAAGAGGAGAGGATGCGTGAAAAAAAGTTGGAGGATTTAGAGAAGAGACTCAAAAAGTTGGAAGAAGAAAAAAAGCTAAATGAAAGCCTGCTTCACGACGCTTGTTTAGATCGAGACACGGCAAAAATAAGAATCCTAGGTCAACGGTGCAAAGAAATTTACGACGAAATTGAAGGAGCCTATCAGGAGATGGAGGAGCTGATCACTTAGGTCCGTCTTTCATTGGGCTATTATAATTCCCACTCAAATACTTCAGCAAAGCCATCCTCATATACATGCCATCTTCTGCCCCTCGAAAGTAAGCGGCTTGTTCTAAAGCGTCTACATCGGTGGCTATTTCATCGACACGGGGTAGGGGAGAGATGACCCTTAAGCCGGACTTGCCTGTTTTGACCATGGCCGCAGTGAGAATGTAGCTCCCCTTGAATTTTTCATAATCACTCGGGGTTTCAAAGCGTTCTTGTTGAATACGTGTCATGTAAAGGACATCCAATTCAGGGATATTTTTTTCAAGTTCTTCGGTTTCCACATATTCTATTCCGGCTGCCTGCATCAATTCTAAGTATTCTTTAGGCAGTTTTAGTTCTTCTGGTGAGATGGAATAGATCTTTTTGATTTTATAAAAGCGAAGGAGATAAAGGACGGAATGAATGCAACGACTGTATTTCATGTCTCCCACTAGGCCAATGGTTAATCCATCAATCGTGCCCATTTCTCGCTTGAGGGTTAGCATGTCTAAAAGAGCATGGGTTGGATGTTGATTTGCCCCATCTCCCGCATTCAGGAAAGGTTTTTTTGTATATTTGATGGCTTCCTCCGCAGAACCCGCCTGAGGATGGCGCATCACTAAAATATCCGCATACTTTTCTATGACTCGAATGGTGTCGGCCAAGGTCTCTCCCTTTTTCATCGAAGTGCTGGCCGCGTCGGCGACCGTAATGACATTGCCTCCTAACCGGTAGGTGGCCGATTCGAAAGAAAGACGGGTGCGGGTGCTGGGTTCAAAGAAAAGGCTTGCCACGATTTTCCCCTTCAAATCCTCCGTTTGTTTGCCTCTCAGTTTTTCGGCTTCCTCGATTAAAAAATCGACTTCCTCTCGGGTGAGGTCAGCCGTGGTGATGAGCTGGGTTCGTTTCATGAAGCTTCGTTAGTGGTTGAGTTCATTTTATAAACTTTCACTTCTCCCGTCAAAGTCTAATCTCAAGGGAGAGGTTTAAAGTAATGTTGCGCAAGTTTGCCGGCATATTTTCCGTTAAGCCTATATAATGAATAAGCAGAGTCACTACTAGTAGGAGTAGCATAAAATTTTTCTCCAAGTGCAATTCCCAGAACGTCCCGTTGCATAGCTACAATGTTAAATGTCACAATTTCTTCTAAAGGTGGATGAGCAAAATCGGCCCACACCCTAGTTATATATCTCCCTTCCATATCGTATAAATCCACTACATCATTTCGGTCAAGGTGAGGAACGGCATAAAAAATATCTCCTACTCTAGCTCCTTCCATTGGATACTCAAGGGTTCTTATAGGGTAGTGCTTAAGGGCTTCAAGATCGATTTTACCTTTCTCTTCTGATTCTTGAGGCAGGGGCGCACCGAAAGGGGTGTCTGGCATAAAGTTTAGTCATTTGCCCGATTATAAATTTTTTTTAAACTATTGCAATGGCTTGATTTAGACTTCTGTGAAAATCACTTGTTTTTTGCTTTCCTGAAAAACAATCTCATAGTGGTCGAAAATTCCTCTTCTGCCTAATAAATTTTCCATGGGCTGGTTTGCAATAAAGACGGGAGTGAGGATGTTTTTATTTCCTATTTTGATTGTTAAATATATTTTTTTCGCCTTTATTGAGGTTGAATTGGCAACGTCAAAATCTTTTTCTGGTGATTGTATGGAATGATAATCTAAGCCCAACAAAATGGCATGAGAATAAGATATAAACGTGTAGTCAGCACCTGTATCTATGAGAAATTCAAGGTATCTTTCATGACCTTGATCATTTGTTACAACGGCGACCAACTTGGGTTGGTCTTTAATGTACGGAAATATGTGCCACAAAATATTCAGGGTGAATTCGAGCCATGAGAAATTTTTTCTCATATAAATCGGGCACAACTTTTTGGGCTTTTTTGAAGGCTTTTAATATATCTCTGTCATAGGCTAAAACTTTTCCATCTAAGGCAATATAACATTCTCCTTGATGCTTCTCTTCTTCCCTTTTAGAAATTTTTGGCAAAACCATGATTCTTTATTTACGTTAGGTTGCAATCTTACCTTAAAATTGGGCTTTTGGGAAGCAGAGTTTCTAAAAAATTCTTATAATTCTTCATTGTGAAATGATCTAATAAAGTTTATGATATGATTCACAACAGGACCACAATAGGCCCATTTAAAGAACTCCCCCCCTCCGGGATTCACTCTATTACTTCCTATCAATCACAAGTGAAGAGCGGAGAGCGGAGAGTGGAGAGCGAAGAGCGAAGAGCTAATCTCAATTTGAAATTGCAGCAAGCTCCACGCTTATAAAAGTTGTGTCATTACACAGAATTCATACTAAAGAGCGCGTAAGGTAAGTTAAAGAAAACAACCCCCCATCAATTATGCATTTCGCAGACGAAGCTCAAATCATGGTTAAAGGAGGAGATGGCGGGAATGGGTCCTTTTCTTTCCGACGGGAAAAATATGTCGATAAGGGGGGGCCCGATGGCGGCAATGGAGGGCATGGAGGAAGCGTCATTTTTCAAGCCGATGAAAATACGAACACCCTCGTTAATTTTGTGAGTAAGAAGCATTTTAAAGCCACCCATGGGGAACAAGGCCTGGGACAGCAGATGTACGGCAAAGCGGGCGAAGATATGATTTTGAGAGTCCCCGTAGGAACGATTGTTAAGGAGGCAGAAACGGACAAGTTGATCGCCGATTTAACCCACGATGGGGAACAGGTGGTGGTGGCTCGGGGTGGACTCGGTGGAAAAGGAAATGCCAACTTCAAGTCGTCCACTCGTCAAGCCCCAGATTTTGCCGAATTGGGGGAACCGGGGGAAGAAAGAGAGCTCAAGCTTGAGCTCAAGCTCATTGCTGACATTGCCATCATCGGATACCCCAGCGTCGGCAAATCGACCCTTATTTCCCGTATTAGCAATGCACGACCCAAGATTGCCGACTATCCTTTCACCACGTTGGTACCCAATTTGGGGGTGGTCAAGGTGGATGACACAGATTTCGTGGTGGCCGATATTCCCGGCTTGATTGAAGGGGCCCACGAAGGAAAGGGGCTGGGGATTGAGTTTTTGAAGCACATTGAACGGGCCAAAATGCTGGTTCATTTGCTGGACCTCACCCATGAAAATCTGATGGAAGAGTTCAACATCATCAACAAAGAATTGGTCTCTTATAGTAAAATTTTGGCCAAAAAAGATCAAATTGTTGTTTTTAGTAAAGTGGACGCGACGATTCCAGAAATCACTGACCCGCTAAAAAAAGAATTTAAGAAATATAAACCCATGTTCATTTCGGCGGTGACGGGCGAGGGTCTCGACATGTTTCTCTATCGCTTGAAGGATGAAATCATTGCCTTACGTCAGCGTGAAAAAGCAGCCTCCGAGACATCTCATCTTCCTTCCCACAGCCCTGAGCATAAAGTATTCCGTCCTCATATGGATCTCTCGGACACCAAGCAATACACGGTGGAAAAGTTGGAGGAAGGGTTTAAAGTTTCGGGCAAACGGATTGAGCAGATTGCGGTGATGACGGACATGACGAAAAAAGGAGGCATCTACCGAATGCATGATATTTTGGCTAAAATTGGGGCTTACCGCGAAATGAGACGCTTGGGGGGGAAGGATGGCGATAAGATTCAGGTGGGGGTGCGAGAGTTTAGTTATATGGATCTTGGTTAGCACCAATTGACCCACTCGGTGGTGGAGCCGACGGGATTCGAACCCGCATCACTAGGTGCTAACCCTGAGTATTTTAACCCTTAAACTACAGCCCCAAACTCCACTCCGAGCGGTTTTTGATTGTAACAAAAAACCCTTTCAAATGAAAGAGCTTTTGTTTAGCACCTAGTGAGCTGCAGATCAACTACTGCTCAGGGTTTGTACTTCTATTCTAACAAATTTTAATAAGAAGTCAACTCACTTTTTGAATCTAAAGCCTCATAACGAGCTAAAATATGAACATATGAAACTTGTCATCGGTCTTGGAAATCCAGGCGCTCAGTATGAAAAAACTCGGCACAACGTTGGGTTTATGGCGGTGGATCAGTTGGCCAAGGTTTTTAATTTTTCGGAATTCAAAAAGATAGATCGGTTCAAGTCTTTGGTATCGGAGGGTGAAATCGGAAACGAGAAAGCCCTTCTCGTGAAGCCGCTCACGTTCATGAACCTTTCGGGCCAGGCCATTCAGGCTGTGGTGGGTTATTACAAAATTGAATTGAAGGATGTGCTGGTTCTTTATGATGATGTGGAAATCCCTTTAGGAAAAATTCGTCTCCGACCCACGGGATCCGCAGCAGGCCAAAAGGGAATCGCTTCCATCATGCAAGAGTTGGCTTCTATGGAGGTGCCCCGGATTCGCCTAGGAATTAAACCTGAACGCTCTTTTCCAGGAGAATTATCCGATTATGTGTTGGGGAATTTTACGGTCGATGAGCAGATTCAAGTTTCTGAAGTCCTAGAAAACCTGCCCGCGGTGTTGGAATTGATTTTTAGAGAGGGGATGGAGGCAGGGATGAATCGATATAATTAATTGACAAGCCTAAGCCAGTTTATTAACTCATGTCACGTACTGTCTGCGATTCATTCTGTCGTTTCCTATCAATGACAAGCGTAGAGCGGTGAGTGGAGAGCGAAGAGCTAATCTCAATTTCAAATTGCAGCAAGCTCACCGCTCCACGCTCTCCGCTCTCCGCTCTCCGCTCACCGCTCTTTAGGCCCCCCCGAAAATTGTCGAAGAGAGTCAATGTTTTGCCGCAGGCAAAACCAGACGAACGCAGAAATTTTGGGGGAAAGCTAAAAAATGAACGTAAACCGAAGAAGGGGGCCTCGACCAGAGACCCGTTCGTAGGTTGGAGTTCTGGGGCCCCCGAAAATTGTCGGAGTGAGACGGAGTGAGCCCAAAGGGCGAACTAGACGAACGCAGAAATTTTGGGGGAAAGCTAAAAAATGAACGTAAACCGAAGAAGGGGGCCTCGACCAGAGACCCGTTCGTAGGTTGGAGTTCATTTTTTAGCTGGCTCGGGAGGAGGGATTCGAACCCCCGGAATGCCGGTACCAAAAACCGGTGCCTTACCACTTGGCGACTCCCGAACGTCATCTTTACTGAGTCAGTTTAATGGCCTGACTATTGATTGTCAACAAGCATAAAAAAGCATAAAATAAGCGAGTACTAAGTTTTTTTGTGCTTACAAAAGGACTTAGTCTTATGAAATTTAATCCTTCATTTTATGGCTAAGGGAAAAAATGCTCGGAAGGAGAAAAAGAAGCCTAAGCAAGATAAGGGCAAAAAAGCATGATTTTTTGTTCTTCAGGAGTTAAGGGATATGATCTAAAGCAAACCTATGATGGATTCCATTATTGCCAATTTGGCTGATCATCCCTTTCTTGTCTTTTTCTTTTCCTCTTTTATTGGAGGGGAGGAAACGACGATTCCGGTGGCGATTTTGGTGGGGCGGGGGTGGTCTAGTTTTTGGGATCTTTTTATTTTTTGTTGCCTGGGATCTTTTGCCATCGATTCGCTTTTATTTTTGATGGGGCGCTATGGCCTCAAGCACGGGAGGTTTTTCAAGCGGTTTCAAGAACGTTATCAAAAGATCAGTGAGTTCATTCAAGGGATTTCTAAAAATGAATTTTGGATTTTATTCGTCACTAAATTCGTTTATGGGGCTCGGACGTTTAGTGTGATTTACTTGAGTTTGGAGGGGATTTCGTTGAAGCGGTTTTTGGTGATCGATGTTTTTGTCATTTTGGTGTGGATGTTTTTGGTGACGGGGTTCGGGTGGCTGATTGGTCGAGGGTCGACGTTTTTCACTCACCTTTATAAGCACCCGTTCATTTTAGTCATTTCCATCCTTGCTCTGATTGCCGTGTTCCACTTTATTCGAAGCCGTTTTGCCAAGAAAATCATTCCTCCTGCAGCGAAGGCTCCACTTTTAAGACGGTTGAAGAAATGAGGGGCTTGAATTGATTGGGGAGAGCGAAGAGCTAATCTCAATTTCAAATTGCAGCAAGCTCACCGCTCCACGCTCTCCGCTCACCGCTTATAAAGTTGTGTCATTGCACAGGATTCACACTAAAGAGCGGGTAAGGTAAGAAAGTATTCCATCAAAAAATCGGACCCGAGGTCCGATCGTGCTGATCAGTCCTCGGGGTCCTTGGGCGGACGAGTATCCGGATCTGGAGTGGGAGTATTTGGTCCACTCGCTTTCTTGGCCGGTTTAAGCATCCTTTTCTTAGGCTTCGATTTGACTGACTCTCTAAAGCCAGCAACCGAAACCATGGCGACGGTGAACGTGAACAGGACACCGGTGGCGATCTGAAGAATGAGCGGCAGGGTGATGAAGAACACCCCCAGGAGCCACATGGCAATGAAGATGGCCGAAGGAGCCAGAGACCAAAGTAAAGCATCCGACATACTCAACCGAAAGGCCCCCACCAAAACCCGAACGACGGCCCTGAGGCTCACGTACAAAATCAAGGCAGCGGCCCTCACACTTTGCATCACCCGTTGCATCCCTGTTTGCTTCATCAGCGCAATTTCATCCGTCTGTTCCTTAGAATCATCTTTCAAATTTTCGTCCCGTTTCTTGCTCACGTGGAGCTAACTTGTCCGCAAAGCCCTCTTTCAAGACTTTGACGGAACGTTAAACTAATTATACCGTATACTACATTAAAAATATTTAAAAATATTCCTTGTTGAATTAATGAGGAGCTTTCTTTAGAATTGGTTAGGTCTCTAACACCTCTAGCTTGAAGCTCATCCACAAAAACAAAAAGGCCTTCTTCGATTACGAAATTCTTGAGCAATTCAAAGCAGGAATGGTCCTTTTAGGATCCGAAATCAAATCCATCCGAAAAGGACAAATCAACCTCGCCGGCTCCTACATCTCCTTTCAAAACGAAAAACCCATCCTAAAAGGAGCCAACATCTCCCGCTACGCCTACGACACCAACGAAACCTACCAACCCTTCCGAGACCGCCCCCTCCTTTTGAACCAAGCCGAAATCCAAAAAATCAACAAACACCTCAACATCCAAGGCGTCAGCCTCATCCCCCTCGCCGTCATTTTAGAAGGCAAATACGCCAAACTCGAAATGGCCGTCGCCCGTGGCAAGAAGAAGCACGACAAACGCCACTCCCTCAAAGCCCAAGACGCCAAACGCGAAATAGGCCGAGCCGTCAAACGATTTGTTTGATAAGCGGTTAGTGGCTAGTGGTAAGCGGTAAGCGGTGAGCGGTGAGCTAAATACAATTCAGTTGCAGCAGGCTAATCACTAACCACTAGCCACTAACCGCTTGCAACTTAATAAGTAAAAATGAAATACATTCCCAAAACCATTCAACGGGCCATAGAAGAATTCTCCAAGTTGCCTGGCATCGGCTCAAAATCGGCGGAACGCCTCGTCTTTTATCTCCTCAAAAAAACCTCTGGAGATCTCGAAGGGTTAGGGAAATCCATCCTCGACCTCAAAGAAGGTCTGCTCTACTGTGAAATCTGCAAAAACCTCAGCACCGAAATCCGATGCGAAATCTGCAAAATGGACCAACGCAATAAGGCCGTCATCTGTGTGGTCGAAGATGCCCTAGACTTAATGGCCCTCGAAAAATCCGGCAGTTACCAAGGCGTTTATCATGTCCTCCACGGCATCATTTCGCCCATCGACGGCATTGGACCCGACGAACTCACCATTGCCGAACTCATTCAACGCGTGCAGGCAGGAGGCGTGACCGAACTCATTTTAGCCTTGAACCCCTCCATGGAAGGAGAGGCCACCTCCGCCTACCTAATGCGCTACCTCGAGCCTTACAAACTCAAAGTCACGCGCATCGCCCGCGGCATCCCGGTCGGAGGCCATTTGGAGTACGCCGACAGCCAGACCCTCAAACGGGCCATGGAAGGACGGATGGACTATTAGACCCCTTTTTACCCTTAATGCTCATTGCCCATGTTAAAAAGTATCAAAACCCAGTTCAACTCTGTTTTCAAGCGCTTTCCTTTTTCCCTCATTATGGCCCTAACGGGGACA
>CAZNDI010000031.1:0-10568 GCA_964571805.1 uncultured Candidatus Peribacteria bacterium | reverse complement strand
CCCTAACCCTCCGAAGGAGGGGAATATTAAGGAGATGAATACAAAACCTATCTTTCCCCCCTCCTTCGGAGGGGACGGGGGAGGCCTCTTAGCTTCCGATACAATCGTCTGTATTCTTAATTCCTAGTTATTCTAGTTCTTTAGAATAAAGACGACTCTAGGATCGCACTCCGTTTTTCCTAGAGTGATAATTAAGCTTATCTTACTTATCTTTCCCCTCCTTCGGAGGGAACGGGGGAGGTCTCTTTACACTAAATCCTCCCCTCCCTCTGTCCATGGATTGCATCGGAGGATTCTCCATGCTCCTTTGATTGAGCCTCGAATGAGGCCATATTTTTGGAGGGCGATTTTCATGTAGTCGCTACAGGTAGGCTCAAATTTGCAATAACCATAAGGATAAAGAGTTTTTGCCCAAAAGCTGTGATCGGGGGACAAGATTTTTTGGTAAACCGAAATGAGCCCGACCATGGCCCTTCTAGGAAGGTGCCATAAGAAGAGGAAAAAGTGCTTCATAGGATCGCAGGCTTAGGCTTGGGGCGCTTAAAAACTAAGGTGTGACGTAATTTTCAGGGTTCAATTTGGTTCCATTGGCAGCGCGAATTTCAAAGTGTAAATGGACTCCTGTGGAGCGACCTGTGGTCCCCATGAAGCCAAGGGCTTCACCTTGTTTCACAGTTTGACCCTCTTTCACATAAATCTCTTTAAAGTGGGCATACAGGGTTTGAGTGCCGTCTGGGTGTTTGACAATCGCATGAATGCCGTACCCTCCTCCATAGCCACTCAAATTGGCTTTGATCACTACACCATCTGCGGCAGCCACAACAGTCCCCCCAGCTCGATTGGCACAATCAGTTGCATAATGACCGCCATGAAAACGTTGAGTATAAATACAACCTCCTGGCACGGGGAAAAGAAAATTTCCTTCAGGCTTGGGTCCAGAATAGACATAATTCGAAGGGCCAACATAGGCCGATTTCCCGCTTCCATTGTTCTTGCTCCCTCCATTTTTATTTACCGTGTAAGTGGGTTTAGGGGGTGCAGGGGGTAAAACGACTCTTGTGGCTCCAGGAAGAATTAAAACCATGTTGGGGACCAAAGGCGCGTCTTCCATTTGATTTTGACGCACGATATCTTCTTCTTTAATGCTAAATTTTTTGGCAATTCCACTGATAGTATCGCCTTTTTGAACGACATACGAAAGGCCATCCACAGGCAAAAGATTGATGGTCATGCCTTCTTTGAGCTGATTGACGTCATAGAACTTATTTTCCATCATGATGGTCTCTTTTTTGACTCCAAATTTCTCTGCAACGGACGACACAGTGTCGCCGGCTTCCACTTTATAAGCAAATACTTCACTGGCTGTGCTCAGGTCACGGGCGCCTGTAGTCAGGTTCGGCTTTACGGTAAAGCCATCGTCGGTGATCACGTTATCGACAATTTCAGCGGCCACGGGGCTGGTTGCTCCTTCAGGCAACTCTCCTTCATAACCATAGCCATCGGTTCCCTCTCCCTCATACCCTTGTACTGGCGATTGAAAGTAGAAATCAAACAGGCTGAAGGAACTGATAATGAAAAAAGCAGCGCTGATGGAAGCCACTCGTTTGATAAACTTAGTGACTGCACTGATTTCAGACGAGGATTCTTTGGGAAGGCCCCTCAAAAAAAAGCCGAAAAAGGAATTTTTCGGGTAGTATTTTAAGTTTTTAGATGAACTTGGGCTTGCATTCAGCTTGTTGTGACGATCGAGACGCGCCTGAATATTTGCTTTGTTCTTATTTATAATGAGAAAATAGAGGGTAAACCTGAGAGACAGAAGAGAGTTTCCAAAAGTATTTTTTCCAGAGCTCATTCTGCCATTCTTTTTGTCATGAGGCAAGCCCTTAAAATTGACCAAAAAATATAAATATGTTAAAATCATGAGATAAATTGTGGCAGCGCGCTCATTTTCTAAAAGAATGATTAAATTTCTTCTCCTTCTCAGCATTGGCATCATTCCTCTTGTGCTTTGGGGAAGCTACTTTTATCTTAAGAATCCCCGTAAAGAGGCGGGTCGAGAGGTTTTTAAAATCCTTGCCTTGGGGACGATTTCTATTTTGCCCGTGATTCTTTTTCATCAATGGCTCCTCAAAAAAGTGGTGAAGAGCATCGAAGCGGCTTGGCCTTTATTTGAAGCCCCCTTTTTTAAGGCTGTGCTTGAGCTGGGTTTGCTCATGTTATTCATTTTGCTTTTTGTCAGCCTCTTTGCCCTGATAAGCGCCCTTATTAAAGCTTTTAAGCCAAAGGATCCATTTTATATTGCAAAAAAAGTCAGTGTTTACAAAAAACTTTATCATCTCACGCCAATTTTAGTCCTCTTTGTTGCTCTTTCTTTGATTGACGGCTTGTCAAATCTCATTCTAAAAGAGAGTTTCTTGCTTTCTCTTACAGGAAGCATTCTTGTTTTTGCCATTTTGGAAGAATATTTCAAGTACATCATCAATCCTTTTTTGGTTCAAAAAAAGATTCACTCTGTGGGTACTGCCATGGTGCATGCGCTCTATGTGGGTTTGGCTTTTGCGTTTGTAGAAAATTTATTATTTTTTTACGTCAATATTGATTCACCAGAGTTTGAAAGTGTTGTGATTTATCGTTCCATTTTTACAACTTTGCTTCATATTTCTGCCTCGGGCATTTTGGGTTATTTTTATGGTCTTTCGCTTTTTTCTGGCTCGATTTTGACCAATTATGAAATTGAAAAAGGAAAATATAAAGTGCCGTTTTGGGTGGCTCCTTTTTTTAAAAAAGAAACGGTTTTTGAGTCTATTTCAGTGAATCAAGGATTTTTTCTGGCGGCGATGGTGCATTCGGGGTTCAATATTTTTCTCAATTTTGGCATGAAAACCACTGCTTCTGTGTTGGTGATTTTGGTTGCGGTTGCGGTGGTTTTTTTGTTGCGGTCTAAAATCTCTCAAGTTCAATATGGGCTTATTGGCACGACGACGATGCCGGAGATTGATTTTGAGCAGCTTCGTTTGAAGATTTCGGTGCTTAAGGAGATGAAGGGGATTCGAGATATGAGGTTGAAGCTAGTTTGAGATACTTTCTTTCATTCAAATTTTTCCAAACCCCACCCTCCACTCCTTCCTGGCTATCGCCGATTGCGTTTTGTTTTTTCCCCAGTGATCTGTCACTTTTGAGGCCAAAAGTAACCAAAACCCTTGGGGGGTAAACGATACGGTCGCAACTTATCTCCTTTATTCATCTTTGTGTCCGTTCGTTTACCCCCCAAGCCCCCCAATTTCCGGGTATCAATAAAAAGCGCATCAGGTCACAAAGAGTCCACAATCAAATAAAATAAAACCTCCTTAGAAAAAACTAAGGAAGTTTTATTATTTTTCCGATTTATTTGATTTATTGTGCGGTGACAGTTTTTGTGACGTCGTTGGTCGTTCGGGCGGTTTCGGTCACGCCGTTGCTTAGAGTGACTCCACTGGATACTGCATTGGAGGCTTCTGCTGAGCCATTGGTCACACTGAGGCCTTCGGTGACAGATGCTCCGCTGGTCACTCCAGAAGAAATAGAATTTGTCACGGCTGAGTCATTTGAAACACTAGTGGTGACCTTCATCTGATTTGAACTGGCTTGGTTCTGAGAAGATACGGATACTCCCATTTGAAGGGTATTGAGTTGTGCATTGAGAGCGCTCAATTCAACTTCTAGAGCACTGATGGAGACGCTTACTTTTGTGGCTGCATCATCTGTGGCAGCTTTAACGCGCAATCCAGAAGACAGTTTTTGCATGGCAGTTTGAGTCGTGATCTGGGCTAGGCTCAATTGTTCTTTCAGCCCTGCAGCTTCGGTTTGAGCGACTTTCAGTTCATTTTGCAAATTAGTGACGGTCACGCGATCTTGAGTTGTCGTCAGTTTATTGCTCACTTCCGTTACCTTAGCATTTGCTTTTTCTAGCGATACAGAAAGGCTTCTTTCATTTGTAGTGGCTTCATCAAAAGCTTTTTGACTGTTGGTCACTTCAAGTTCAGCAGCTTTTTGTTCATTTAAAGTCGTTTCTGCTTGTAATTTAAGCTCGGTCATCTTGTTTTGATGGGCTTCCATCGTTACCTTCAGCTCAGTTTCAGTCATTTTTGCGATTCCTTCAGCATTCAAAGTCACAAAAGAAGGCGACGTGACAGCTTTGTTGTCAGCCCCTGCCATGACACTCGAATTGAGATTCATATTATTCACGCCTTGAACTTCGGTGATTTTTCCTTGAAGGGCCGCCGCCTGTACTTGCTTGTCGGCTAGTTTAGCTTCGAGGGTTTTTGCCTTAGCTTCCAAATTAACAAGTTCTGCTTGCGCCACGGTGACGGCTAAGTTGGTTTGAGTCACAGTTCCATTGAGCGCATAAACTCCCTCAGCTTGGGTTTTATAAGCCGTGGCAGAAAGATTGTTTTTTTGTGCCTGAAAGCTAGCGATGTTCTTATTTAAATTGAGGCTGGCAGCTTGACTGTTCTTTTTCAAGGTCACTAGGGCCTCATTCTTGCTTTTGATTTGGCTTTTTACGGTTGCCAACTGAGTCTGATTTGAATCCATTTCGGCAGATACTGCTTTAAGCTGGCTTTGAAGCGCAGAAAGACCACCATCTGCTTTATTGCCCACTTGAATGATGGTGAAACTCATGTCCGTTTTGTCCATTTTTCCTCCACTCTGTAGCCCTAAGCTATAGCTTCCAGAGGCAACGGAGGCGGGCACTTCCCACACATAAGATTTAACGTCACCACTGCTGATGACACTTTTTCTGATGGTCACGGGTTTTGCCGTTTTTTTGTCTTCAGATAACAAATAAAGATCGGCCGTATTGTTATTACTCTTCCAATCGATGGTCATCTTTTCACCTGTCATGACTACGCTAGAGGATAAATTGCTGTCAAGCAGCGTGACTTGATTGCTCACATTGCTCAATTCGCCCACATTTCCGGTGAGGGCGCTGTTGTCCAAGGCAGAAAAGTTCGGTACACTCTTTGGTGAAAAGGTGAATCCACCTACAATGACTAATACAGCGGCAATCAGGTAGCCGACACGGTGTCTTGAAACGTGTGTGTAAATTTTGTTCTCCATAATTTTTGTTTTGGTTAAATAATAATGGATGAAGTATTATTATAACATATTAAAATAAGCTTAGCAAGTTCTATGCACCCCTTCTTCCTCTCCTGTTTGGCTGCTTTCTTGTTTGTTTTAGTTCTAGGAGGCTATTTTTATAAACAAAATAAACGGAAGCACTCTTTGAGAGAGGTGCTCAAAATTCTCAGTCTCGGCAGTTTATCCATCGTTGCGGTGCTTATTTTTCACCAATGGCTTTTAGACAGTGTGGTAGTGAAATTAAAAATCCTCTGGCCTTTTTTAAATGGCTCTTTCGCTTCCGCTTTTCTTGAGCTCTTTTTACTCCTTCTCTTCATTGCCTTTTTTATCCTGACGTTTGCCTTTTTGCATGCCATGAGTTTGAGGCTTTTTTATGGCTTGCCTTGGAAGCGGAATTTTATGACGATTTATAATCGCATTTATAATCTCACTCCGATCTTAATATTTTTCCTCTCCTTTTTGCTGATTGATGGTATCTTTAATCTCACTGTCAAAGAGAGCTTTGTCCTTTCTCTAGGAGGGGCCACCATTGTTTTTGCCGTGCTTGAAGAATATTTCAAGTACATGATCAATCCTTTCTTGGTTTATAAAAAAATCAATTCCATCAATACCGCTATGGTTCACGCCATTTATGTGGGTCTGATTTTTGCCTTCATCGAGAATATTCTTTTCTTTTATTACAGCTTCAATTCCCCTGAGTTTCAAACGATAGTCATTTACCGTTCTATTTTCACCACCTTCCTTCATGTCGGGGCTTCGGGGTTATTGGGTTATTTTTATGGGATTTCGCTCTTTGCTGAATCCATGTTGACCAACTATGAAATTGAAAAAAGTAATTATTATATTCCTGTTTGGTTGAGGGGGTTTGTCAAAAAAACGGCTGCTTTTCAATCTGTTTCTATCACCCAGGGCTTTTTTTTGGCAGCTCTTTTACACGCTCTCTTCAATTTACTCCTTCATTTAAATATGATCATTCTGGCTGCCTCTTTAGCTACTTTTTTGACCTTGATTGTGATTGTTTTGCTTTATTCCAAGATCGCAAAAATCCAATATGGTTTGATTGGGGGCCGGGAGATGCCCACAGCTGATTTTGAAAAACTTCGTCTGCAAATTTCCGTTTTGGAACACGTTAAAGAAATCCAAAAAGAACGCCTAAAACTCACCAAAGATAACTCCTAAAGGCCCAATCGATCATACTTTTGCTTTCTTGAAAACGGTCTGGACTATTTAGAAGAACAGCAAGGATTTCGTGGCCTTGTTCATTTCTTGCCATGTTCACGACGCTTTCTCCAGCCTCGTCGGTGGTGCCGGTTTTGATCCCTAAAATATTGAGATAGCTGTTTAAGAGCTCATTGGTGGAAGATAAATTATAGCTAAATTGTCCGTCCGCAGAGCTGATGGAGGTATTCTGAGTTTTTACAATAGCTCTGAATTCTTCAAATTGCATGGCGTAACGAGAGAGTTGGGCTAAATCGTAAGCCGAAGCAACGTGTCCTGCTTCATCCAATCCCACAGGATTTAAAAAATGTGTGTGCTTTAAATTGAGCGTTTTGGCCCGTTGGTTCATGGCTTCCACAAATTTTTCAACCGAACCACTGTGATATTCTGCCAAGGCCATGGCTGCATCTCCTGCTGAGGGAATTAAGAGGGCTTTGAGGAGATTTTCGACGGTGATTTCTTCGCCTTTGTGCAAAAAAATCTTTACCCCTTCTAAATCGGCGTAATTGGAGTTTATGGGGACTACTTCATCTAATGTATGGTTTTCTAGAATCAAAACAGCGGTCATTATTTTTGTTAAACTGGCCATAGGAAGGGCTTCTGACGCATTTTTTTCATATAAAATGAGCCCGGTGTCACGGTCCATTAAAAGGGCTGACTTCGCTTCGATCTCAGGGGCTAATTTTCCTGCTTTCAATCGAGGTATGCTGCTGAGCTGGATAAAGGAAGCCTGCTCCAAAGGGGTTTCTTTAAAGTTCGGAATTTCTTCCGTGGAGTTCATGTTGGCCAGTAATATGAGGGCACTGAGACTTCGAAACATATTTAGGAGCTTTGAGCTGTTAGACGATCAGAATTCAGAAGGATCTAATAGCTTACAGCTTGTATTTTAAATTATTTACTCACCTTACGCACCTCCTTGCGATTCACTCTGTTGCTTCCTATCAATGACAAGCGGAGAGCGTGGAGCGGAGAGCGGAGAGCTAATCTCAATTTCAAATTGCAGCAAGCTCCACGCTCCACGCTCTCCGCTTATAAAGTAGTTTCATTACACAGAATTCATACTAAAGAGCTCGTTAAGGTGAGTTACTTATCACAGGAGGTGCCGCGGGGGCAGTAGATGACTTTTTCTGTCACGCGCAGGTCCATATAGGCAATATCTACTTTGTCCAGTTTCTTGGCTTTATAAATGGTATTGAATCGGTCGAGTTGTTCTTTGTAAGGTTTTTTAGTCAGGAGCCACAAGGTTAAATTTTTGTCTGTGGTGAGGTGGACTTCATTGGCAATGGGAAAATACTTCACTTGCTTGATTTCGGTCTGGATGATGTTGTGAAAATATTTAAGAGTGTCCGTAATGTAGGCCATGTCTTCTTTAGGAACAATGATTTGGCGGTCTTCGATGGGTTGAGAAAGCCCTTCAATGGTGATGGTCATCAAATCCGGATTGACCTCTCTATCAAAGATGGCTTGTCCAATCGAGTTGAGTTGAGCCTCTTGTTTTATAGGGTTCAGCTGCTTTTTGGACGTAGTGGTGGTTCCAAATTCTTTGTCAAAACTGTCTTGTTCTGCATCCTTTGAAAAGGCCGCGGTTTCATCGACTTTTGGCAAGGTATAGTAGGCTTTTACATTCGCGATGATGTCATACGTTTCGAGTTCGACTTTGATGCGGTCTGGCAAGAGTTTTCGGATTTCGACTTTGGAAAATTCAGGATATTTTTTTTGAATGAGTTCTTGAGCTTTAGATTTGGAAAAGAAGAAGATGCTGTCTCCTTTGTAGGGGGCTAATAGAGTAGAAATTGTGGCACTATTGATGTAGAGATTATTGCGGGCAATGTCAATTTTGTTGATGGAAAATTTGCTGGAAAAAACCAGAAAAAAAATGAGCCCCAAAAATATTAGGCCTGCTATTAAATATAAAAAACTATCTTTAAAAAAGACAGAAAACTTTGTTCTGAGGCCTAGAGAAAGAATTTTTCGAGAAGTTCCAACTGTAGGTCGGGTTCGAGGTTTGTTGTACCATTTCGACTTAGTCGCAACGTACAGCCGGTTTGGTTTCTTTTTTTTGAAAAACATGTGCTTATCATATCAATGATCTGTAAATTTTACCATTTTCGTGGCTTTCTTCTTTGATGTAAAACAGCGATAATTTTTACTTGTTTGTCTTTTGCAAAAAAGAAAATATTGTAAGGAAAATTTTTCAGAATACAACGACGTATTTCAAATCCATTAAAAATAGGAAAAAGCATAGGCTGTTTTTCTAGTAATGAAACTGATAAAAACAATTCCCTCCTAAACATCATGGCGATGATTGGGTCTTTTTCTGCATAAAAGAGCATTGCATTTTCAATTTCTTCAATTGCTGGACCCCCAATTATAACTTCAAATTTTTTCCTCAGTTTTATCGATTATTTTTTTAAGTCGCTTGTCTAATTGATCGATGGTAAAAAAACTCGTTTTATTATCTTTGATGTCTAACATGCGTTTTGCAAGAATTTCTATTGTTTTTTTATCAACAGGCTCTTCTGAGCGCAGCTTTTCTGCTTCTAATAGAGCTGAAAAATAGGCAGCTTCATCAACAAAACCCCCCTCCTCAATTTGACGGTCTAAAAATTTTTGTAATGTTTGCGGAAGTTTATTGCTAAGGCTGAGAGTGCTCATAGAATAGTACTGGTAAATCTAACTTAATTTTAACTTCGAAGGGCCTGTTTATCAAGTTATAAATATTTATTTTTAATCATTAATTTAATTTGTCAATAATTTTAACCTTCAAGCAGTGTTAATATTCCATTTGTACAACTTAAAATATTCTCATGAAAAAAAGAATTTTAGTCACGGGTGGAGCCGGTTTTATTGGCTCAAACTTCTGTAATATCAATCGCGAAAATTATGAAATTACGGCTTTGGATAACCTTCTTTTGGGGGATCAGCGGAATCTAGATCAAGGCACGACGTTTATTGAGGGGGATGCTTGTAAAACTGAAGATTTAGATAGAGTGGGGCAGGTGGACTACGTGCTTCATTTGGCAGGTACCTCCAGTGCGCCAATGTTTATGGGGGATGGCTTGGTGAAGGGTTATGTCAATTCCATCGAGTCCTTTTTAACGACTTTGGAATGGGCTCGAAAAAGTGGGGTGAAGAAATTTCTCTATGCTTCGACTTCCTCCCTCTACGGAAATAATCCCATTCCTCTCATCGAAACTCAGGAGGTGACCCCCATCAATCATTACGCTGTTACTAAGCGAGTTTATGAGTATGCTTCTCAGTGTTACAACAGAGTTTATCCCGAAATCGACATCATTGGCTTCCGATTCATGAGTGTTTATGGCCCAAACGAAGAGGCAAAAGGCCAGTATGCCAACTTAGTTTCCCAATTCTGTTGGGACATGGCGCGTGGCCTTTCTCCTGTCATATACGGCGATGGGACGCAGTTTCGAGATTTTACCAATGTAAGGGATGTGGTTCAAGCTCTTACTTTAGCCATTGAAATCGAAAAGAAATTGGGCGCTGAGGTGTTTAATATCGGCACAGGGCATTCCACCAGTTTGAATGAGGTGGTCGAGGCTCTAGAAAAGTCTTTTGATAACGGTGTGAAGGCGACTTATATCGAAAATCCTGTCAAAGAAGGGTATGTGGCCGGTCAGCACGCAGATATCTCCAAAATACAAGAAATTCTTGGGTATGAACCCAAAGTCAAAATTGAAGATGGGATTCGAGAGCAAGTGGAAAATGTGAGGTTGGAGAGGATTAGGCAAACAAGTTCGGATGCTTTACGTTAAATAATTAAAATTTTTAACAAAAAATATAATGGAAATTAAAAAACCAAAAAAACCAGCACCTGTTAAAAAGGCGGTCGAAACAAAAAGCTCAGCAGTATTGGTAAAAGCAGAAGAAGAAAAAATGACTACTTCTAACATGCCCCCCGATCCAATGTTAGGCCGCCTTTGGCAAGGAACACTTTTGGGAGTTCTAAGTATTTTAGCCTTGATCGGCTTAGGTGCGAGCTTAATTTTTAGCATCCTTTTTACCGTAGGAGGGAGTTTTTTTGCCGGCTACTTAGCGGATCTTCAGGGTATGCCTGGGCTCTCGGGTTTTTGGGGGTTTGGGATGATGGGGAGCTTTATGTTCCTCCCTATGATTCTTGTTTCTCTCGTTCCCCTTATTGTTCTTCAGTATTATCTGACCAAAGGTATTTTTTCTGGCAAACGATGGACTATCATTGTAGCCTTGGTTCTAAC
>CAZNDI010000030.1:0-10792 GCA_964571805.1 uncultured Candidatus Peribacteria bacterium | reverse complement strand
AGGAGGGGAAAATAATGGTGGGATAAAATTTTCTTGGTTGAATTCTTTGTGGGGCCACACCATGGTGTGGCCCCACAGGTTTTCTTGTAGTCAAATTATTCAAATGACATTATGCTGAGGACATCAAAAATTCAACCTTTCACCATGGAACAATACTACAAAGCCTCAGGAAAATTTTCCCCTCTTTCAATCCTAATTTTTCTCCTGATTAGCACAATTATTCTCCCTCTCTTAGCAGTAGCCTATGCCTACTCCATTTGGTATATGCCCATTGTTTACCTGGCAGCCTTGATGACCGTCTTATTCGGACTTATGACAGGTTATGTGACTTCATCCCTTGTCATTAAATTAGGAAAAGTACGCAATACCACCTTAGCCCTCTTCATGGGGTTTTTAGCCTCACTGATGGCTCTATATTTTCACTGGGCTTTTTGGACCACTTTAGTAGGAAATTCAGGAATGGGCTATAGTCTAGGAGACTTTGGTGTGACCGTAAGTAATGTTAACCTCTTTCAAACCCTACAACTCGTTTTACATCCGAACGAACTATTGAACACAATTAAAGAAATCAATGCACAAGGAACTTGGACATTGAAAGGTAGCGTCGTAAGCGGGACTTTTTTGACCGTCATTTGGGCGATTGAAGCCTTAATAGTCATCATTTGCTCAACTTATATGGCTTATTTAGAAGCCAAAAAACCCTTTTCTGAAAGCAACGAAACATGGTTCAAAGAAAAAGAAGTGGCAGTCAATTTGATTGAAGACAAGTCGGCTTTTATTTTAGCCTTAGAAAAAGCTCAGTATAACATTTTGGACACTGTAAACAAAATGGAGGGCACGGAATTGAGTCATACAGTTTTAACATTATTTTATAGCGACTCTGGAAATTTCTATTTGAGTGCTGTCAATAAAATGGCTCGCGTAGATGAAAATAAGAAAGTTGCCTATAGTGATGATTCTTTCTTGGAATACATTTTGATCGATGCCAAACAAGGGCAAAGACTTTTATCTTTGTAGTCAAGCCGTGGGGCCACACCATGGTGTGGCCCCACAAATTTCTATATTTCTTTGATCACCTTCCTCATCTTCTCCTCAAAAACCTGCTCATCAAATTTCTCAGCCTGAAGACGAATTTTCTTGTAGTGATAGGATTTTTCATTCAACAGCAAACGGGTCAATCCTTGAGTGAGAGATTGAGGCGTCGGTAAGGTGAAAAATTCCCCCGTCTTCCCTTCCACCACCGTTTCCAAAACACCCCCCACCCCATAGGCCAAAACGGGTTTCCCTGCCGCCATCGCTTCCACAGGAGTGATTCCAAAATCCTCTTCTCCCGGGAAAATAAAAGCCCGACAATTTTGCATATACTCCTGAACGACCGTATCGTCCTGCCGACCCAAAAATTCAATATTCTTTTTTGCCATCGATTCCAAAATATTTCGCTGAGCCCCATCCCCAATTATAACCAGTCTTCGCCCCAAAGTATTGAAAGCTTCAATGGCCAAATCAATCCGCTTAAAAGGCGTGAGGGCAGAAACGATGAGAAAATAATCATCGTGAGCCCTAGTGGCTTTAAAACTTTTTACGTTCACAGGTGGATAAATCACTTCAGCGTCTCGCCGGTAATATTTGGTGATGCGTTTTTGAACATGGAGCGAATTGGCAATCATCACATCCGGTCGACTGCTGGTTTCAAAATCCCATAGTCTGATTTCTTTGAGCATGTTGCCGACGATGAATTTCATGAAGAAAGACATGTCTTTGGTGTACTCGTGAGTGTAATCCCAGGCATAGCGCATGGGGGAGTGGGTGTAGCAAATGTGTTTCACTTTCCCTTCGGTTTTTATCCCATGCGCAAAGGCAGAGCTACTCGAAATCACTACATCAAAGGCCGAGAAATCAAACTTTTCAATAGCCCCAGCCATTTTTCCCAAAAGAAACTTTGCCCCCAATTTTTCATAATACGGCTGAAGATGACTCGTGATCACCTCTTGATTCTTAAACCCTTCACCCAATTTTTTCTGATCCTGAAAAAGCGTATACAGAGGACTTTTTGGATACATCTCCAAAAGCCTCTCCACCACCCGCTCCGCCCCCCCCATCTTGACCAACATTTCGTGAACTAAAGCAATTTTCATGAATTCATTTTACATTAAAATCCGCTAAAAAGGAGTAAAAAATCAGGTCCTTTACATCCAACTCCCATCCAGACCTCCCCAGCCGCCTGATCAAGAGATTTTTAGTTTGAAGAAATATTTAAAAAATAAATTCTTGTTTTTTTATCTTTGCAATCTTTGTTTTTACTGCTGATTCCAGGATACTCAGGGGTCTGGGGAGAAACGAGCGGGTAAAATATTGAATAAGGTAAAAAGCTGAGACCGCTTCGTGTTCTCCCCAGCAGTTTTTTGGTTACTTTTTTGCTGCCAAAAAAGTAACATCTCACTGGGAAAAGAAATGAAGGCAGATCCGCGGTAGCGAGGAAGGAGTTGAGAGATGATTTTTATTTAGGAATGGTGGGAGTGGATTTTCTTAAAACTAGAAATCTCCTGAGTCGAGGTGGCTCTTAGTATCTTCACCCCTCAACTTGACTCATTTGAATTTAAGAGTATTTTACAATTAGTTAACCGATTCTTATCAAATAATGATATAGAAAATGCCGGACGCACCAGAAAGATCTTCAGCAGTTGATATTCAAAGGGGGTCAAACAGCTCTGAAAGACCCTACCCTACCCTTGTTTTTGAAAGAGAAAAACCAACATTTGAAGAAATAAAAGCAAGAATTATAGCTAAAGAACGTGCATTTTTAGCTGAAGAACTTGAATTGACCGCACAACATCACTCAGCTCTGGCTAAACTTCCTCAAGAATTTGATGTTATGACGGGATTTGAACACGCAAAGGCAAAAATCATTGCGAGAAAAAATGGAGGAAAAGTGAAATTCAAGGCTCTAGAAATTCAATCTCAGAAATAGAAAACGAGCCTTAAAGAAAAAGGCTTTTTTTGCTATACTCAAAAAGCAGATCAAATTCAATTTAAACTCCCAAAAAATGTCCAAAATCTACGACGTCCTCGTTATCGGAGCCGGCCCTGCTGGCTATACCGCCTGCCTCTACTCCAGTCGCGCCAACTTATCCGTGCTCTGTTTTGAAGGATGGCAACCCGGAGGTCAACTCACCACCACCACCGTCATAGAAAATTACCCCGGCTTTGAACATGGCATCGATGGAAAAGAACTCATGAAAAACATGCGCGCTCAAGCCGCAGTGTTCGGCACAGAATACATCACCAAAGATGTCACACGAGTCGATTTTAGCAACCGTCCCTTCAAAGTTTTTGTTGGAGAAGAGGAATATCAGTCTAAAGTCGTCATCATCGCCACAGGAGCTAAACCCAAAAAACTTGGACTGGAATCGGAAGAGCGCTTGTGGGCGAGAGGAGTTTCGAGTTGTGCCACCTGTGACGGGTTCTTTTTTAGAGACAAAAAAGTAGCCATCATTGGAGGAGGTGACAGTGCCATGGAAGAAGCCATCTTCCTCACCAAGTTTGCCAGCAAAGTGTATCTGATACACCGTCGAGATGAATTCCGAGCTTCGAAAATCATGCTCGATCGCGCCATGGCTCATGAAAAAATTGAAATTCTGATCAACCAAGGCGTGGAGGAAGTTTTGGGAGAAAGCAAAGTGACCGGCTTGAAACTCAAAGACACCAAAACAGAGGCCGTTTCAGAATTGGAATTGGATGGCATGTTCTTAGCCATCGGCCACATTCCGGTCACCTCACTCTTTGAAACCATTGAAAAAGATGAAGAGGGTTACATCAAACACAAAGAAAACACCATGACCAACATTCCGGGGGTCTTCGCTGCAGGTGATTGCGTTGATCACCGCTACCGTCAAGCCATCACCGCCGCAGGAATGGGCTGCCAAGCCGCTATTGACGCGGAACGATGGCAAGCGACCTCCTCCAGTCCGCCGCGCCTGTCCGCCGTGGAGGAGCGGAAGCCAAATTGAGTTGAATAAAAATCATAACTTTATTTTGCATCCACCGCGGCAGACGGGAAGGGGCCTCTATTTAATCAAATTCAAAAACTCCCCTCTCGTCTTCTCATCTTTTTTAAATAAGCCATTAAAAGAAGAAGTTACCATCTTGCAACTCTGCTTTTCAACCCCCCGAGCCATCATACAAAAATGACTGGCTTCAATAACGACCCCGACACCTTTGGGGTTTAAAACGTCATTTAAAGTATCCCCAATTTGCTTGGTGAGGCGCTCTTGATTTTGAAGTCGACGAGAAAAAACCTCCACCAAACGAGGCATCTTAGACAGACCGATGATCTTTTCTTGGGGAATATAACCCACGTGTGCCTTCCCAAAAAAGGGCAACATATGGTGTTCACACATCGAATAAAATTCAATGTCTTTCGCAATGATCATTTCGTCATAGCCTTCATTCTCAAAAACCGTGACGATTTTTTTAGGATCCTCGTTATAACCACCATATAATTTCTCAAAACTTTGCGCCACCCGCTCGGGCGTTTCCAAAAGACCTTCGCGAGAAGGATCCTCTCCTATTTCCTGAAGCAGGGCTTTGATATTTTGGGCAATATTTTTGGAATTCATTATATTGAAAGTTGAGAAATTAGAGATTATTTATTACCATCCACCAAATTTTGCTCCCCTCCCTGAGGAGGGGCTGGGGGAGGTCCCTTAACAACTTTGGAGTGAGAGCTCGCCGGGAGGCTGGGGGAGGTCCCCAAAGCGACTACCCCATGTTCCTCGTCAATTTCATCCAAAAATTCCTGAAACAACTTTCCTGTCCGAGGGTCTTTCAAATGTGGAGCAATTTCCAGGAGGGGAATCAGGACAAACTGGCGATCATGCATGTGCCTGTGAGGGAGGGAAAGTTCCGGTGAATCAAGAATTTCTTCACCATAGAGCAAAATATCGATATCAATTTCACGAGACCCCCAAACAGTTTTAACTGACTTTCCCATGTTTTTTTCGACCTCTTGGGTCACAGCCAATAATTCGAAGGCCGAAAGAGAAGTGGAAACACAAAGGACCTGGTTCAAGTGCCACCCCTGTTTTTCCTCTTCCAAAAGTCTTCCTTCAACCACCTCATGCTTCGGCCACGGCTCCGTTTCATAAATTTTAGAAGCCTTTTGAATTTCTATATTTGGATGTTCGCTCAATCTCTTTTGAGCCTCCAAAAGTTTAGCCTCCCGATCCCCCAGATTTGATCCTAAAGCAAGATAAGCAATTGTTCGCATGAAAATTTATACTAATTTTTATTGTCTTACCTTTGCCTCCGCCACGGCAGACTGGAGGAGGCCTCTGTCCCCCTCTTGATAAAGAGGGGCTAGGGGAGATTTGCGATAGGCCCCCCTCCTTCGGAGGGGCAGGGGGGAGGCCCCTTAGCATCTGGGGGAAGTCACCCACAATAAGTGACAGAAGACGTCGGTGTCTCCCAAAGTTTCACTTCAGCCAACTGAATTTTATTAGAAGAAGCCGAAATGTCGATTCCATCTTTAGGATCTTTAAGATATTTTCGAATTGATTCAGGTAAATTCGGATCTTCCAGCTGAGATTGAATATTTGTTTTCAAATCTACTAATTGGTCCCAAATCCAAATAACAATATTTTCCGCAGAGGGAACTTTAATGATGTCATTTAAAGTCTGATGATCTAAGGGGTCTAAAATCTTTTCTTTCACAATATTTTTAAGAATCACAAAATCGATGAGCAATCCGTTTTCTCCCACTTCTCCTTCCACAGTGACGTGAAGCTTATAAGTATGACCATGCATCCGTTCACATTTGCCATAATAGTTGGGCAAAAAATGAGCCGAATCAAAGGTGAATTCTTTGGTAACTTGCATACTATCCATAAGATTAAAGTGGGCTTATTGTAACACAGGATTAAGATTTAATGATTTTTGAACACATGTATTTGTTTTTTTAGTGGCGCTTTTTATTGATACCCGGAAATTGGGGGGTTTGGGAACCTCCCCCAGTCCGCCGTGGAGGAACGGGTGCAAAATAGAGTTTGTGAATAATGATTCAACTAAATTCTAAAAAAGCTGATTCAAGGATACTCAGGGGTCCGGGGAGAAACGAGCGGGTAAAATGTTGATTTGAAGCAAGAAGATGGGGCCGCTTCGTGTTCTCCCCGGCAGTTTTTTGGTTACTTTTTTGCTGCCAAAAAAGTAACATCTCACTGGGAAAAGAAATGAAGGCAGATCCGCGATAGCGAGGAGAGAGTGGAGGTGGATAGGGATGGGTGTTAAAAATGGGAAAATATCCTGAATACATCTTGTACATAAGAAGGGCGAATCTCGCCTACAAGATTTATTTTTGATAAACTATTCATACCGTTAACCGTCCTCAAATGAATAAATTCCTCCCCTACCTCTCAGCCCTAGGAATCATCCTCTTCATCTATTTTCTCCTGCCTCCTGGCCAACATTTTTTATCCAACATAGGAAACAACCTCGACAACAAAAAAGATAGCGTGGTGGCAGGCTACAACGAGGTCAAAGATAATGTCGAAGGCTTCACAGAAACCGTGACAGACACGCAAGAGAAATTGGAAGACACCGTTCAAAAAGTGAACGAAACAAAAACCTCAATCGATGAGCTAGACCAAAAAATGAAGCAGTTTGTAAAAGCCACCGAAGACCTAAAAAATGCCCAACAGCCCTGGCAAACCTCCGACCCCAAACTGGACCCCTCCATCGATGCCGGCCGAGTGAACTACAATTATGCCGACCCAGGCGAAGACGGCCTCTCTAAAGCCCATTTGGAATTAGATATTAAGCCTTGGCTCGAATGGGGAAATTCCGAAGAGGACTCTTCCACCAAAGAAGAACGCATAGAAGCCCTCTCTAAAACAGAATTAGGCAAAAAAATGCTAGAAAAGTTAAGATACGATTATTGAACGATAAAAAATAATTATTCATTTTAAAATATTTGTTAAGATTTAATATTTATGTTATTTTAAAAAACTTAACAAACTACGAATGCCAGAATCACAAACTGAAACTTATCTGACTGATTATTACCCCTATTTCGAGAGATATTTTGAATTGAGCGAACCAGAAGTTATTTCGATTGAAGAAGTAGAAAGACGGCGACAAGAATTAATACTGATCTTATTTAACATCTCAGAAGAAGGAACTAAAGCATCAACAGTATTAAAATTTTTAGAACAAGGTTATGTTGAAGATGTTACAGAGGAAGGAGAGGAACAAAAACAAAGAACTATAAGAAATACGCCTTTACAAGCGGAGGTGATCTATTTCAACCGAAATGATTATGAAACTGGGGAACCGCTGGTCTTCTATAGAAGAAGAGTAGCTCGTCTATTAAGCTCTGAAGAAATTCGGGTAAGACTCCTCACAGAAGCTGCTGAGGAAAGGATAATAAAACCCATTGATCAATTAGCCCGACTGATGACTGAAGCGATAGCACCTGATGATGGCTTAGTTCCTGCAGGATATGTTGATGATGAACCAATAAAAAATTAGTCCATTACCTTTCTACCAAAACTTGAGCCAACGCAGCTATCGCCGCCGTCTCCGTCCTTAAAATCCGCTTTCCCAAACTAAACGATTTAACCCCCGCCTCTTTCGCCATACTCATTTCAGATTCAGAAAGCCCCCCTTCTGGGCCGATGATGATTTGTAATTCAGCAGAACTTTCGATCTCTTTTCGATAATCAGAAAGATAGTATTTGGCTTCATATTCATAAGCAATGAACCCATTGGACAATTTTCCGATGATCTCCTCATAATTCACGGGGTAGTGGATCTTAGGAATTTTAAGCCGACCACACTGTTCCGTGGCCTCCATCGCAATCAAATTAAGACGATCCAATTTCGGCATCCGACGATTTTCGGTGCGTTCGGTCACAAAAGGGTAAATTTCGGTCACCCCAATCTCTGTGGCCTTTTGAACAATCAACTCAAAGAGTGCAGGTTTTTTAGGAATCCCTTGATACAGAGCGACTTTTAAGCGAGGCTCTGCCTGATTCTGAATTTCAGAAAGACGCTCCACATGTATTTTTTTCTTCCCCATTTCTGCCACTTTGACCAGCCACTCGCCCCCTTCATCAAAAAGATGAAACTTCGTTCCCAATTTAATCCGAAGCACTTTCGTCAGTTGAAACACAATACGTTGATCTTCAATCACGAGTACATCTTTTTGGAAAGCCAGTAATGGAAGGTAAAAACGATGCATAATTAATTGATTGATCAAGGGTCTGTCATTCTAGGAATGCGATGAGCATATCCTGGAATCGTCTGAATACTGACAATCAGAACTCGGACGACTCCAAAACCTCTCTCCGTTCGTCCTGGGGTGACAAACTATTCCTCCTCCTCACCAGTCGTATAAATCTCCCTCGCCTTCGCCCCATTAGACGGCCCAATCACCCCATGATCTTCTAAGATATCCAACAATCGAGCGGCACGCGCATAACCCACAGAAAGACGACGCTGAAGGAGAGAGGCAGAAGCTTTCCCTGTGGATCTCACTAGTTCTAAAGCTTCGTTGTAGAGATTGTCCTGATCCAAACCATCGCCTCCAGCTCCCACCATACCCGTATCGATACCCGCGATCAAGGTGCCAGGAGGGAAGAGAATGGACTCATCATAATTGGGTTCAACGGTAAGCTTGATGCGATTGGTCACCCGTTCAATTTCTTTGGTAGAAACATAAACGCCTTGCACGCGAATCGGACGACTCATGTTTCCAGGCAAATAAAGCATGTCCCCCATCCCCAGCAAATCCTCTGCCCCCACAGAATCGATAATGGTTCGACTGTCTACTCCAGACGTGACCGTGAAGGCAATACGCGTGGGAATGTTGGCTTTGATCACGCCAGTGATGACGTCCACACTCGGCCGCTGAGTTGCCAAAATAAGGTGAATCCCCACTGCGCGAGCCATTTGAGCAATACGACAAATCAAGGCTTCTGTCTCCTTTTTGTTGGCCTGCATCATCAAATCAGCGAGCTCATCGATCACGATGACAATTTTGTGAAGCGCTTTGGGTTCAGCTTCATTGTATTCTTTGATGTTTTTATAACCCTTCTCGGCAAAATCGGTATACCGCCGGTTCATTTCTCCGACCGCCCATTTGAGGGCAGAATGGGCTTTATCGGGATCAGTGATCACGGGCGTCAGCAAGTGAGGAATGCCATTGTAAGGTGTCAATTCCACCCGCTTAGGATCCACCATAATAAACTTCAAGTCTTGCGGGGAATTTTGATACAGTAAACTGAGGAGAAAGGTGTTCATCCCCACCGATTTACCCGAACCCGTGGCTCCTGCAATGAGGAGGTGCGGCATCCCCGCCAAATCATCAATCACAGGCATCCCCGCCACATCTCGACCAATGACAATGCGCAATTTGGAATCAAAACTCTCAAATTCTTCGCTTTCCAACATCTCTCGCAGATGCACCACCATACGTTTTTCATTCGGCACCTCAATGCCCACAAGCGCCTTTCCAGGAATGGGAGCTTCAATACGCAACGCCTTAGCAGCCAACGCCAACGCCAAGTCATTTTTAAGGCCAGTGATTTTATTGAGCTTCACACCCTCGTGAGGTTGAAGGGTATACTGGAGAACCGTGGGCCCAATATTCACATCCTTCATGGTCACCTCAATGTCAAACTGAGACAACTTCCCCCGAATTTTTTCTGCATTCTCTTTGAGGACCTTGTCGCTGACATAAACTTCGGAACTGTCGGAGCTCAAAAGGTCTAAAGGAGGAAGTTGCCAGCCAGAATAATCAGTTTCATCGGGAGTGATATCAGCCACCTCTTTCTTTTTAACCGCATTAGGCTTATTGATTTCCAACGCTGCAAAAATCTTGTCTTCGGATTTTTTTGATTTTGGAGGAGAGCTATTTTCTTCCGAATTTTTATTCAATAAAGGCTTCACAATATTGAGCTCTTCCTCGCCTTTATCTAACAAGGGCATGAGTTTTCTTTTTTCTCTAGCATCCAATTTAAGACTACGGTCAGGAATCATCGAGCGGAAGAGGTCTCGGAGAGAAATTTCAAAAGTGACGATGAGTCCCACAATGAGCAAGGTAATGAGGACCACAATCGTCCCCGTGTCGAAAATAGAGAGGCGCAAAAGCACGGAACTCATGAAGCCGATGTACCCTCCAAAATCCTGAACGTTATCGAGCATCAAATTTGGATCCGTTTGCATATGAACCAAACCCAAACTGGAAAAAATTAAAAGGACGATCCCAATATAACGGGCTGCCGTCAGCTGAACGCGACGCGAGAAAAAAAGCGTCACCGCCAAAATCAAAAAGAGGAGTGGCAAAGCAAAGGCCCCCACTCCAAAAAGAAGTCTCAAATAATGATTCAACCAATCCCCCGCCACCCCTGCGTTCCCAGTAATGATGAGAAGAAAAACAGCCGCCAACCCAAAATAAACCACCGCCCCCACCTCTCGAGCAATATTCGAATCCAATTCGATTTTAAAATCCCCCTTCGATTTCCTCGCCAACCTTTTTTTGGCCATTTATTTTTATTTTAAACTTTTCAAAATTTATAATACCAATCACATAAACAAATTCATTTTAACACATCAAGCGCTATTTTGTAATGAGCCAAATTTTGACCCCCCAGAAAATAAGAGACCTCGCCTCGGATGCTAAGAAGCCTGCCCCCCGGATGCTAAGAGGCCTCCCCCGGCCCCTCCGAAGGAGGGGGGCAAAGATAAGAGGCCTCCCCCGTCCCCTCCGAAGGAGGGGGGAAAGATAGGTTTTGTATTC
>CAZNDI010000029.1:0-10918 GCA_964571805.1 uncultured Candidatus Peribacteria bacterium | reverse complement strand
ATCATTTCAACACTCAAAGGGGAGGGGATTTATACGGCGCTGAAGCACCTTGAAGTACTAGCCCATTTTAAAGCCTTTAAGGCATTGGATTACAAACGCTATTGGAACGAATTGACTCAAGAACTCGGCTCTCAAACCCTCATCGTGAAGCCAGTGGGAGACGGTTGCAGTGCTGGCATCGCCCGCCTTTTTTCGGCTCTTGATTTGCAAACTTACCTTGAGCACGTTGAAAAGAAAGCCCTCTTCCTGCCTCCCCAAACCCTTTCTGGCCAGCAAGGGCTGATTGAAATGCCCACTCATAAAATGAAGGAAATTCTTTTTGAGCAATTCATTCAAACCGATAAGGTTCGCGTGGTCGATTCGAAGCTCAAGTGGGAAGAAAAAACAAATTGGATCGAAATCACCATGGGGATTTTAGAGCGAAGAGCGAAGAGCGGTGAGCGAAGAGCTAAAAAAAACTCACCGCTCACCGCTCACCGCTCACCGCTTGTAGCCTTAGCTCCCAGTCTCACCGTTTCTTTAGGGAATGTCTTGAGCTTAGAAGAAAAATTTCAAGGAGGAACAGGGGTCAACATCACGCCACCGCCTCAGCCCTATGTCAAAGCTTCTGCGATCAAAAAGGCCCAGCAAAGAATGGAGACCGTGGCCGAAGCCTTAGGAATTCGAGGATACGCCAGGATCGACGCCTTCATGCACCGTCATACAGGTGAACTGATCATCATCGAAGCCAACACCACGCCTGGTCTCACGCCTTCCACCGTCATTTATCACCAGGCTCTCGAAGAAAAACCCGCGCTCTACCCCACAGAATTTTTGGAGAAGGTGGTGGAAAGTGGTTTAGAGAAGCTAAGAGAATGAGCTCCGCTCATTACTTAAGCCTTCTTTTTTCGAGGCAAATACTTGTCATCCTTTTTGATAAGCTTGAGTTTTTTAGCTCGCTTTGCATATTGGCCCTTGTAAGTCACAAGCAATTTAATGCCACTAAAGAGCATGAACGCAAAAAGGACAAACCACCAGATTCGCATCGAAAGGTACTGAATGCCAGCCTCGCGGACCGCAAGGAGGAAAATAGCAATCAAGCCGTACCACATCAGTTTAGAAGGATAGGGTCTCAGGATTTTTCGGGCAATTTTGTCGGTCATTTTTTTCTTCCGATAGAATTCAGTGATGAAGCCCAAAAGAATAAGTCCCAAAGCCAAGGCTAGGGTGATTTTGGTCATCTGAAAATTGGAGCCAGGCTGAGGATTGAAGTAGTAAAAAAAAGTGAGTAGATTGTCCATAGGAGGGTTAATTATTTGTCATTGATGATGATGAGTTCGTCCCCATTCTCCTCCACCTCTGCCTTTGCAGACTTCTTGTTTGAGCGTGGAGTGCTTGCTTTTTTGGGCTCCTTGCCGCAATAAGGGCATAGGCTCCATTTGTCAGGAAAAGTTTTTTTGCAGTGAGCACAGACTTTTTTAAGTTGAAACGCACAGTTGGGACAAAAGGCATAGTCTTCTTGAACGTCCGTAAAACACTTGTCACAGCTTCGGCTCACTTTCTCAAGCTCAGTCTTCTCATCCTCTAAAACATTGGCCTCCAACTGTTCGTAGTAGCGCTCCATCTGAGTTTTTGAAGGCCGAATGATCAAGTAAAGGAGAACTCCGATGATGGGGATGGCTATGGTCAATAAAATGGAAAAGGCTTGAAATAGAATACTGCTACTTCTGGCTAAAGCATCTCGGGTGACCCAAATGAGAATAGAAATCCACAATAGGGCGATATAGCCCAAGGCAATGAGCTTAAAGTTACCCAAAGCATCGGTGTTTAGAAATTCAAACATAGGAGTGAGAGATGGCATAATTACTTTTATTTAATGTGTGTTTTATGACTCGCATTGACGCTGGCAATGAAGCAAATCGCAGCCAACGAGGCATAGGCGATTTTGTTGTACCAATACAAGGTCGGCTCACCTCTTAAAAAGTCGATGCCAAGCATGCAGAGCGAGTATAGCATAATGGCCCGCGTCCCCACCACGCCCGAAAGATGAATGCGCTTACTTCGTCCCACACTGTAGGCAAGGAGTAAGACACAAAAAACAGAGGCGTAAAGTTGAATGGGATGTAGGGGGGTGATGTAGGGGATATGCGGGGTATCAAAAGGAATTCCCCAGGGTAAGGTGGTGGGAAGGCCATAATCGATGCCACTAAAAAAGAAGCCTAAGTGAGAAAAAATAAGCACCGCTACGGTAGATAAAGCTGCGACATCAATCCAAGCCCAAAAATCCTCCTCTGTTTTTCGAGTGAGCCAATAGAGCATGCCCACCAGACCGGTTGAGATTCCAAAAAAACTAAAATTTAAATCCCAAAAATAAGCCAAAAGAATCGGATTGGCTTTGATGAGAGTAAAATTCTCTAGCCCATAAAAAAGTCGCCCCACCACCAAGCCTGAGAACAATAAAGGAAGAAAATAACGCGTCAAAAACGTGATATTCAGCTTATGTTTTTCGGTATAGCGAATGCAAAAAATCCCTGCAAAAAGAAAGCCCAAGGCTAAAAGAATATTCAGCGTACGCAAGGTGATGATCGAATTTTCGAAGAGGACTTCGTGCACAATGGCTGTGGTTATAAATTATCCCTAAAGTGAAGACTCAGAAAGTTTACCTTATTTTTTGTGAACAGGTAAAGCCAGTCGTTTTGGATTGATTCTAAAAATTAGCCATCAAAAGAGCGTAGCCTCCGAAAACAAAAAAGAACAAGAAGGCCGTTCCCATTATATTTCGTCTAAAAAGCCTATTTTTTAGAGTAAGGGTCAAATTGGCCATGAGTAAAAAGATACAGATATTAATAACAAGGGGTGAGCTGAGAGTTTTGATCACCAGGGTCTGAGAAAGACCAAAATTTCGCTCTAAAGAAAAACTGGCAAGGAAAAAATAGGTGAGATAGAAAAAAAGGAGCCAACCTACAAAGCTATTGAGTTCCGCGTAGAAAGTCGAAAAATCTCTTTTGATTCTAAATTTCACTGGCTCGTCTTTTGGCTCACGCTTATCCTCTCGTCGTCCATTTATAGCTTGAAATTTATGTTGGAGCTTAGCGAAGATACCTTTGATTCCTTCGAGGCGCGAAGTGCTTTTTTCCAGGTGCATGTTTTTGACTTTGATAGCCTTATTTATTTCTGGCTCAATCCCTTCTTGCTTGAGTTGATGGTTCCACGCTTCAAAGTTTGATTCAAAGCCATCATCTTCAGTCCAATCGGCTTCATGCGGCTTCATTTTCAAAACTTGTAGTTGATACTCAGTGAGGAGTCTTTTGTAGGCTTGATAGGGACTGTGAGAATCGATGGTCCCGTTGACTTCTTTATCTTGACTGTCTTTGGCGACAAAATAATAGGTGATGATTTTTGCAGATTGCGCCTTCACTTTCAAAGAGCCCACCTCAAGGGTATCTGCGAGCTTTTGATCCTTGTTTCCTAGTGCAGTGGGGTTAAAATTCATGTTTGTTTTCTTTGGGAAAATTCTAACAGACGGACAGAATTTTGGCCATCGTTTTTTTAAGGAGTATAGTGAGGTCATGAAATTTGCTCACATTGCCATCATCAAAGCCCCCGGAGCCTTCGATGCCCCCTTGACCTATGGAATTCCTGAAATGCTAAAAAATCAGGTCATTTTGGGCCAGATTGTTAGGGTTCCTTTAAAAGAATCCTTTTTTAGAGGTATTATTGTAGAACTTTCGGACCAGCTGACAGAATTGCATCAAGAAATTAAGGAAATCGAGGGAGTGATTGAGTGGGCCGCAAGCGGCGAAGCGGTTAGCAGTAAAGCGGTAAGCGGTAAGCGGTTAGCGGTAAGCGTAGGGCAAAAAAAAAGCTCCCCGCTCTCCGCTCCACGCTCACCGCTAGTGAACGCAGTTCACCTCCAGTTGGCCGAAAAAATGTCAAAGTACTATCACGTTTCCCTTTTGCGCTGCCTCAAGCTTATGATCCCGAAACATTTGTGGAAAGGAACGGGGAAGAATATTTTAAAAAAGTTTAATGAAAGCGGCATACTGAAGAAAAAAAGCTCCCCGCTCCCCGCTCTCCGCTCTCCGCTTACTAACTTCCCTCTTCAGTCCTTAAAGCATGAGCTCAATGTAGATCAAGAAGGCGCTTTGGAGGAGATTCGAAAGGCCAGTCAGCCTGTGCTTTTGCAAGGGGTGACAGGGTCTGGAAAAACGGAAATTTACCTGAGGCTGATTTTGGAAGCCATCCAACAGGGGAAGCAAGCAATTTTGCTCCTCCCCGAAATTGCGCTCACCCCCCAAATGATAGATTATTTTTCAGCGTCCCTGGGTGAACACATGGCTATTTTTCATTCCAAATTATCAGAGGGAAAACGTTTGGAGGAGTGGATGAAGGTGAAGACTGGGCACGCCCGACTGGTCATCGGTTCCCGCTCCGCCATTTTTGCGCCGGTTTCTGATCTGGGCGTCTTGATCCTCGATGAAGAGCACGAATGGACCTATAAACAAGAGTCTTCCCCGTATTACCAAGCCCATCAAGTGGCTGAAATGCTCAAAGAACTCACGGGTTGTCAGCTCATTTTGGGCACAGCGACCCCTCGTTTGGAAACCCTCCATAAGGCCAAAACTGGTGAGTACGCACATGTGAAGCTGCCCCTTCGCATCAACCAGCAAGCCTTGCCAAAAGTTGAAATCGTTGATCTGAGGGATGAATTTCTAAAAAAGAATTATTCCATTTTTTCTCAACTTCTTTTTAATAAAATCAAGGACCGCCTCGAAAAAAAGGAGCAGGTGATTCTGTTCGTGAATCAAAGGGGTGTGGCCCGAGCCGTGGTCTGTCGGGACTGCGGAACCGCCATGATGTGTCCCCATTGCGAAGTAACCCTCAAGCTCCATAACCCTGACAGCAAAATTGCTGGAACACTAATGTGTCACTATTGTTCTTATCAAACCAAACCCGTGCTGAGTTGTCCCCATTGTGGGTCTGTCAATATCCGTCAAATGGGCGTCGGGACCCAGCGAGTGGAGCAAGATTTGATCAAAGCTTTTCCTGGAGTCAGGGTGTTGAGGGCCGACAAAGACACCACCTCCGACAAATTGGGCTTTAAACCCATTTATCAGGCTTTTAAAAATCATGAATTTGATGTGCTGGTAGGCACTCAGATGGTGGCAAAAGGCCACGATTTCCCTGCCGTGACGTTGATTGGCATCATTTTGGCAGACATTGGGCTGCATGTGCCCGATTTTAGGAGCCACGAACGTCTCTTTCATCTCATCACCCAGGTTTCTGGTCGGGCTGGGCGGGCCGAGAGGGTGGGGGAGGTGGTTTTACAAACCTATCAACCCGATCACCCGGCCATCAGAATGGCGGCTTCCTATGAATTTGAAGCCTTTGCTGCCCAAGAGTTGAGCTATCGAGAAAAACTTCACTACCCCCCCTTCACTCAAATGGTGAAATTCACGGTGTTGGGGCGAGATTTAGAAAAATTAAAGGCCCACCTTAAAATTGAAAAGGAAATTCTGGAAGATATTTTTAAAGTGAATGGACTGGAAGCTTATCTCCTTTTGGCCCCCGCCATGATTCCTAAAATGGGCGAGTTTTACTATTATCATGTCCTCATTCGCAGCGCCAACACGCAACTGATTTTTGATCACTGGAAGGTGCCTAAAAACTGGCGAGTGGATGTGGACCCCGTGCACACCTCTTAAGCCGCAGCCCTCATTGGCGCTACAGCCGATGCCTCATAATTGGAGCTGTTGGCAGCCCCTGTATTCCCGGCATTTTGAACCACATATTTGAGAAGATTCTGATACTTTTCCCCCGACATTCTATTAAAAATAGAACTCATGATGGGGCGAAGTTTGTTGAAAATATTATCAATCGAGTCGATTTCTTCTATTTTTATGCCCAGCTCTTGGAGCATTCCCGGATAATCTCGGTTCAATAATTCAGCCACTTTAACTCCCATGTCCTTCTTATCCCTAGTTGTAGTGAGCTCTCTTCCTCTCAAGAGCTGAAAGAGATCAGGGTTGATCTGAGCCAAAAAATCAGATAATTTATCTCTGTGAAATCTTAGGTTTTGACCTCCGTAACGCCCTCGTCCGGCTTCGTTGGGTTCTTGTTCATTGTTGACTTGACGTGTGTAAAGATCGGAGCCGTAGGCGGTTCCAGAAATGATCCCTTCTTGCATCACAATACTTCCCGCAAGACGAGCAAAGTCGGCCCGACCCACTCGTTTGGGATTGATGGCATTTTCTTCTAAATACTGCAACATCCCCACATAAGACGCTGCCACCGCTGCGGGCTGCGCCACAATGCGCCCTCCTTGCCCCGCAAGAAATTGGCGGATGTGTTCCGCATTTCCCATGCAGGTCACGGTGCGACACCAGTCCGGATCCCACTTGGCTTTACTGGCCGATTTATCGACACGATCTGCAATAATGGGCTTGTTGACCATGTCCGTGAAAACCCAATTTCTGAATTTTTCACCCCGTCCTTCGCCCACCAAACTTCCCGCTTCGTAGTCCTCAGCAAAGTTGTCTGCACAAAGTTTCTGATAATAGGCTTGCGAAGGGGTGGCCGTTTCAAACCACTGAACAGGCGGCCAAACTGTTGAATTTTCACCTTTCGTTGCCATGGCAAGCCCTCGATTGGGAGCCAAAATCCCATCAGCAATCCCTGCAATCAAGTAGAAGGTGGCATTTTCGGCAAAGGATCGACCTGAGCTAATGCAAAAATCAATGATTGATTCATATTCAATGGGGTTGGCTGTTTTTTCACCACTCCTATTTCTGACTAGAATTTCCTCCATCTTCTTACCTAGAGTGGTGGGTGTTTCTTTGTGAAGAGGAATAAATTTATTCATTTCACTGTCATAAGAAGAAGCATTGCTTTGATCCAATCCCGGAAATTCATCCTGATCATAAAAGGCTCCAATAGCCTTAGCGAGTTTGAGGCGAAGGAGATTGGGGTTGTTGAGCAGGTCCGGATCATCTTCTCTAAAGTAAACCAAATCTTGCAATTTATTGAGAATCTTCCAAACACTAGGCTTTCGCCAATTCAGACGGCCTTTTTTTGCTAGAGTTCGAAGAATGGCTTTAAAGCGGTCACGGTCAGGAGTGGCACTTTTAGCCAAATTATCTAGTAATGCCTCCAACTGAATCGGGTCGAGTTTGTCGATTCTTCCCTCCCACTCTCCGACTTCTCCGGCTTCGACCTTTTGTTGCGCCGCCGTGGCTTCCAGACCCATCCCTGACCCTCCGAAAATAGCCATGTTGATACGGGCCGCATGGTCCTCGACTCTGCGGGTCATACGTCGCTTCCAATATTCCATAAACTGTTTGCCCGCCTGCACGAAATCTTCGATGGACAAAAAAGTGGTGTTGTTCCAAAGGTTTCGCATCAGACTCATGTCCGTATTAGTTTCTCTCACCGACATGTCGCCAATGGCAGATTCCATGGAGGCAATGTCTTTTAAGATTTCTGCATTACGACTCTCAACCTTGGTGTCATATCCCGGATCACCGATTTGATTCATTCGACTTGTTTCCTCATTGTAACGGAGCATTTTTTGCACCAACTCGGGTAAGCCATCAATTTTTTTCAAATGAACCGATTTTTCAAGAATCTCAAGGCGTCGTTTGGCATCGTCAGTTTTGTCTTGTCGTTCCTGCTTTTTGGCCGTATCCAGAGGCACTTCCACCGGAGGTGAGCCTGGGCCTTGAGGGGCACCACTCGCTCCCACATCGTTGGGGTCAATGTACCCTGCTTCGACGGGTAGACCTTCTTTGGAACCGAAATTTATTTCGTTTATCTCATATTTTTCCGCCGTTTTTTCTAGGTTCGGAAGGTGGGCCTGAGCAATTTTTTGAACATTAAAAGCATAAAGCAAATTGTTCAGCTTTTCCTTCGGGCTGAGGGTTCTCTTTTTAATTTCTTTTTGCCCCAGTTCATTTTGAAGTGAGAAAAGCTCACTCAAAATATCCAAATTGGGCCACTCATCTCCCCCATGTGAATCCTTTTCACCAGTTTCCTGCATCCATTCTACAAAAGCCTCTCTAATGTCAGCCCACCGTTCCGGATGATCCGTGATGTATTCCTTTTCAAGTTTTTTCTTGAAGGTGATCAAATGACCCTCCTCGTCTTGGGTAGTCCCTCCTCGTTCAAATTCAGCATGAAGCAATTCTTGGGTCAACTGTCGTTTGAGCTCCTTCGTTTGATTCTCATCTTTAAAGGCCCTTTCATCGACAAAAATGTACCACTCTTTGGTCCCCGAGGCATTCATTCGCTCATGGTAGACCATGTTTCCCGTGGTGTACTTTTTATAGCGTTCAAATTCACTGGACGGGAGAATTTTGACATGTTTAGATTTGTCTCCGTAAATTTCATAATCGCTCCGATGAGGCACCTCCGCATCTTCCACCCCCAGGTTTTTATCGAGAACCTTTCGGACCTCTGCGCCACTTTTAGCCTTTTCTAGGCCTACAATCGAAATATGGGCCGCCTTTGCCAGCTCATAATCTTCATTTTCGGCGATTTCTAACAGGGGAATGAGTTTTTGATAGGTTTTTACATCCATCTCAAAGGTCTGCAATTCTTCTGGCGGCAAGAAAGAAATGTTGGAAGCAAGCTTGTCATCCCATTCCTTCATCTCCCTTCTTTCCTGGCTGTTGGGGTCAGCCAAGACTTCAAGAAGTTTGACTTGATTCTGAAGAATACTATCCTTAGCCAGCTCCTTTTTGAAGCGCGTCTTTAATCTTTGAACTAAATCTGGCGTTATCTTTTTTAATGATTCTTTAAATTTTTCATGCTCTAAAACGACATTTTTTTCAATTTCAGGGCGTCGCTTATTGATGTCTTTTAGCTCTTCAATGGATTCTCCTAAGGCTATTTTTCCATTTTTTAGATCGCCCATGATGGTTCTCAGTCTCATGGGGTCTACAATGGACCGGTCTCTTATCATGGCTTGGGCACGGTCTAAGCTGGCCTGGATGTTTTCTCGAAGGGGGCTGTGGAGTTGTCCGTCATCGAGCTGTTTTTGTAATTCTTTCACCTGCACCTCCAAACCGGCATTGATACGCTCCATCTCAATATTTTTTGCCTCATCAAGCATGTTCTTCAAATCCTGAGCAAAATAGAGATCATCGATTCCTCCTGAAACGTCATTTAAAGCTTGGCCTTGCTGTTGATCCAAATCAGTGATCCGATATTTAACCCACTGTTCGTGCCCTTTTGAGATTTCCAGCTGTAAATCTTTCATACGAGATTTACTGCCTTTACGGTCACTGGCTTTTAATTCCTCTATTTCTGCCTTGAGCTCTTCCACATGGCCCTTCCAGTCTTGCTCCGCCTCCCTCCGAAGTTGGCCCTCATTTTTAGAGTAAAGATTGCTAAAGGCAGAAATTTTAGTAGCAATTTTAATTTTAGTGCGCTTAAGCTCATCTAAAAGGCCTTCATCTAAAAAATGCTTTAAATCAGAGCTTTCTAAAATATTGACTTCAATTTGGCTAAAACGACCCGTTTCAATGCTTTTAAGGAGGTGATCATGGCGACTCACTTCATTCAAAGCTGTCTCTAATTCATTCTCCTCTAAAACGGGCTTCTGTTTGGCCCTTAATACTTCTTTTGCCTTTCGAGCCTTCTTGTATAATGCATCTGACTTCTTCCTGTTGGGCTCAATTTTTCCCTCCTGTTCGATTTTGTGTATGCTGGTCTCTAAAACATAAGATAGGGCCCCTGCATTTTCTCTTCCTGTGATGCCTTCTCGAGTTGAGTTCATAAATTTAAATAAATCTTTATATTATACCAAAAAAAAGCCCATTTCACAAGGGGTTTTGCCTGTAGGTAGCGATTAACTCCACGTCATACAGACAAAACCCTCTCAGATAAAGAAGGATTTAGTTTTTGATGTGAAGCGTGCCCGTGAATGGCATAAAATTGGCTTATTTAAGTTAAATTCTTCTTTTTTCTTAGTTCGTCTGATTCACGAGCATTATAGTACGAATTCAAAATTTGTCAAATTGATTGCCAAAAATGCCTTGTAGAAAAGCGATTAATCCACATCCTACAAGGCTTTTTTAAATATGATAATCCTTCCAAGTCTTTCCTTCCTTGTTTTGATACGCCAAAAGCCCATTCTGAATGGCCAAGAGCCCGAGTAAAGCACATTTACTCCGCCGCACACTGATTTCGATGCCTAACATCTCGTAAATCTCCTCTTTCGTGAGAGCTAAAACCTCCATTTCGGTCATCCCCACGATCAAATCGCCCATCATGTCCGCCGCCGCCATCGAAATGGCACATCCGGCTCCGGAAAAGTGGTATTGCTTGAGCCTTTCTTCATTCAACTCCATTTCCACTTCCACCACGTCCCCACACGAATGATTAGCCTCTTTATGAGTCGCAAGCGTGGAGCGGTGAGCATGGAGCGGTGAGCTTTTTTGTTCAGACTCTTCGCTCTTCGCTCTTCGCTCTTCGCTCTGAGATTTGCCCTTGTGAAAAGGAGCTTTGTACCGGTCTAAGATATTTTGGGCGTAGAGGTCCATATAATTACGAGTTTTTAATTACGAATTTGGGGACCTCCTCCAGCTCCTCCCTTTTTGTCATTTCGACCGAAGCGAGAGCGGAGTGGAGAAATCTATTCCTAACCAACCATTTGCTCGCGAGGAATAGATTTCTCCGCAAGGTCGAAATGACATATGGGTTACTTAAAATACTCATACACTTCCTTCAACCCTTCCACCGCCTTGTCCACATCCGCTTTTTCATTATACAGGGCAAAACTTAGTCGTGCCGTCGCAGGGATCCCCCAATGGTCCATTAAAGGCTGACAGCAGTGGTGCCCAGCTCGGATGCAGATCTGATTTTTAGAGAGGCCTTCGGTGATGTCGTGAGGGTGGACGCCGTTCATGGTGAATGAGATGACTGAACCTCGATTTTGCAT